>NZ_JBHVIV010000076.1:0-44250 GCF_042799475.1 Kitasatospora sp. NPDC057692
GCCTACGCGGGCCAGACGGTGACCCTGAAGTTCAACGGCACCGAGGACGCCTCGCTGCAGACCAGCTTCGTGATCGACGACACCTCGATCGCCACCAGCTGAGCCCATAGCTGAGCCCGTAGCCACCCGTAGCCACCCGTAGCCGCCCCGCCGTCGGGTCCCGCTCGCGGGGGGAGCGGGCGGCGGTGGGGCCGCTCCCCGGGTGGAGGACGGTGGAGGGGAGGGGCCGGGGCGGTTCCTGTGCCACAAGAACCACGGGTGATCGCGGAAGTGACCGGCCCGGTCCGGCCCTGGTCGGGGCCGGGCCGGGCCCGCGGATCAGGGGGCTCCGCGGGGGATCCGGTGGCGCCACTCCCTGGTGAAGACGATGTTGCCCGCCTCCTCGGCGCGGAGATGGGCGTGGACGGTCAGGTGGGTGGGGTCGCAGCGGAGTTCGGTGCGGGTGTGGACGGTGGCGTCCCAGCCGAGGGCGGGGCGTTCGAGACGGGTGGTGCGGTCGGTGCGGGCGCGGGCGCTGAGGGGGGTGGCGGTGAGGACGCGGTAGGCGGTGACGGTCTGTTCGGTGCGGACCAGGCCGTCGGGGTGGGTGCGGGTGCCGTCGGTGGCGGGGGAGAGCTCGGTGCGCCACTCGCGGCGGCCGATGTCGTGGACGGTGACGCGTTCGGGGCGGGCGGTGAGCGGCTCGGTGAGGTGGAGCGGGGGCGGGAGGGGGAGGGTGGGGGAGCGGAAGGCGAGGCCGTCGGCGGGGGCGACGGGGCGGCGGACGGGGACGGCGAGGGTGGAGCGGGAGGGGTCGAGGGCGAAGCCGGCCGGTTCGGGGCCGGGCCAGATCCACGGCCAGTAGGTGGAGGAGAGGGCGAGCCGCAGGCGGTGGCCGGCGGGGACGGTGGCTCCGGTCGGGGCGAGGTCCACGGCGGCGTCGGCGCCGGACGGGGCGGTGAGCGCGCGGACGCCCCGGGTGAGCAGGGTCGAGGTGCCGTCGGGGGCGACGGCGCAGAGGCGGGCGGCGATCAGCGCGGGAGCGGCGGCGGAGTGGAGGTGCAGGGTCAGGGCCGGGGTGCCGAGCAGGTCCAGCGGTTCGGGCAGCGGGAGGGAGTCGAAGCAGACCGAGCGGCCGTCCTCCTCGCGCTGGTCGGGCGGCTGGTCGGCGGGGCGGCCGAGCGGGACGTAGGCGCCGGCGTCGAGGCCGGTGTGCTGCGGTGAGCGGACGTGCACCCAGCGGTCCTCGGAGGCGGTGCCGGCGGTGCGCAGCGGGCCGTCGAGGCCGTAGTGGACCTCGCGGACCTCGGGTGAGGGCCAGGGGTCGTCGCCGGTCCACCGGTCGGCGCGCCAGCTGCGCACGGCGGGGGCGGCGAGGGCGCCGGCGTCGATGTCGCGCAGCCAGTGGTCGTACCAGCGCAGGGCCTCGGGGAGGAGTTCGTCGGGCAGACCGTGCGGCCAGGGGCCGAGGACGGCGCGCACGTCGGGCCCGGTGGTGGTGGCGAGGGCGAGGACGGTGGCGGCGGACGGGTCGGACCAGCCGGCGGCGGCCAGGGTGGGGACGGCGGCGACCGGCGCGGGGGCCGGGGCGGCGGTGAGCCAGTCGGCGAGCGGCGGTTCGAGGGCGTCGAGCCGGGCCAGCCACATCGCCCGCCAGTCGTCGCCGACGTACCGAGGGTCCGGTGGGCGGGCCGCGTCGGCGAGCCGGTCGGTGGCGCGGGTGTGGCCGTCGGCGGCGAGGACGGCGCCGCCGAGGCGGTGCGGGCCGTCGGGGCAGACGACGACCGCGGCGTGGACGGCGTCCGGGGCGAGGGCGGCCAGGCGCAGGGCGGTCTCCCCGGCGGCGCCGGCGCCGAGCAGGCCGACCCGGCCGCTGCACCAGGGCCGGGCGGCGAGCAGGCGGACGACCTCGGCGCCGTCGGCGGCGAGGCCGTCGGCGGTGGGCGGGAGGCCGCCGGAGTTGCCGTGGCCGCGGGCGTCGACCCGGACGGCGGCGTGGCCGTGGCCGGCGATCCAGGGGTGGCGGCGGGCGTCGTCGGTGGCGGTCCAGTCGGTGAGGCGGCCGGTGGAGTACTCAAGCACGACGGGGACGGGCTCGTCGGTCACCGGGCGCCAGAGGCGGGCGAACAGCTCGGTGCCGTCGGGGAGGGGGAGGCGCAGGTCCTCGCGGGTGGTGCGGTAGGGGTACGAGGGCATGGCCGCTCCATCGGGTCCCGGTCGGTGCGCAGCGGTGCGCGTCGGTGCGAAGGGGTGCGGACCGGCGCGCATCGGTGCGGATCATTCCGACAGTAGGGGAGGAAGCGGGTGCGCGCCCGGCGAGGGGCGGCGGCGCGCGGGAGCCGGCCGCGGGGGTCAGGCCCCGCTCAGCCAGGCGGTGGCGTTCAGGGCGAGGGCGGCGTCGGTGCCGGCCGGGTCGTTCCAGCCGTCGTGCAGCGCGTTGTGCGGCTGCCCGGTGCCGTCCTCGGGCGGTGAGCTGTCGCCCCAGACGGCGATCCGGCCCTCGCCGAAGGTGCTGGTGACGAAGAAGGCGCCGGTGTTCCCGGAGGAGCCGGGCCGGTAGACGACGCCCTTGACGGCCGGGTTGTCGGCCGGGTGCAGGGTCATCGTGGTCCCGTCGCGGATGATCGAGCCGGTGACGGTGCCGAACGGGCCGTGCAGCACCGGGTCGGCCGGGTCGTCCACCGCGCGCGGGTTCTCGTTGTGGATCTTCACCAGGTCGACGGTGAACCCGAAGGGGTCGCTGTCGTCGACGCCGTTGTCCGACATCAGGTCGTTGATGATCGCGGGCGAGTCGATGCCGTCGTTGTTGCGGTCGCTCATGGTGTGGTCGGAGATCAGGAAGAGGCCGCCGCCGTTCTCGACGAAGTGCATCAGGGCGGCCTTCTCCGCGTCGCTGAACCGGACGTTGGGCTCGGGGATCACGACGGTGTCGAAGTTGGCCAGGTCCAGCGGGGCGCCGGTGCCGAAGGTGAAGGTGCCGCCGGGCGGCAGGGTCTTCAGGCTGTACTGGCCGGTCTGCTGGAGGGCGACGCCCCAGGAGGACAGCGCGCCGGTCCAGTTCTTGTCGGTGGTGGGGTGGCCGTTCTCGGCCAGCGGATCGGGCTGGGCGGTGGACACGATCCAGTCGGCGTTGCCGGCCGTCTCGGCCTTGCTGTTGTCGAACAGCACCCGGTGGGTCGTGACGGCGGCGGCGGTGGGCGCCACAGGGGCGCCGGGTGCCGTGAGGCCGACGGTGACTAAGGCGGTCGCGAGCAGTGCGGCGGCCGTGCGCAGGCGGGGCATGAGCGGTACCTCCCGAGGGACGAGCGGGCGGGAGGTGAGGCCGGTACTCCCATCATCCTCCCGTTCGACCACCACCCGGTGACCTGTTTGTAATTGCGCATGACTTGCAACTAATTGCGACGAGAAGGAAAGATGGCCCAGCTCCGAGGGCCGAACAGGGCCCCGGGGCTCCGACGGCTCGATGAAAGGACCCCCGATGACCGGCCCCCGCTGGCGCGACCGGCTCGCCCGTGAGGAGTGGATCCGCCTCGCAGGCATGGGCGGCTTCATCCTCGCCCTGCACGTGATCGGCTGGTTCACCCTGCTGGCGCTCGTCGCGCCCGAGCACTACGACGTCGGCGGCCAGGTCTTCGGCGCCGGCATGGGCCTCACCGCGTACACCCTCGGCATGCGGCACGCCTTCGACGCCGACCACATCGCCGCCATCGACAACACCACCCGCAAGCTGATGGGCCAGGGCAAGCGGCCGCTGTCGGTCGGCTTCTGGTTCTCCCTGGGCCACTCGTCGATCGTCTTCGGCCTCTGCGCGCTGCTCGCCTTCGGCATCCGCTCGCTGGCCGGCCAGATCGAGTCGGACGACTCCACCCTGCACGAGACCACCGGCCTGATCGGCGTCGCCGTCTCCGGCACCTTCCTGCTCGCCCTCGGCCTGATCAACCTGGGCGCGTTCAACGGCATCCTCAAGGTCTTCCGCCGGATGCGCGAGGGCGAGTTCGACGAGGCCGAGCTGGAGGCGCAGCTGGAGAAGCGCGGTTTCATGAACCGCATCCTCGGCCGGGTGACCAAGGCCGTCACCAAGCCCTGGCACATGTACCCGGTCGGCCTGCTGTTCGGCCTGGGCTTCGACACCGCCACCGAGGTGTCGCTGCTGGTGCTGGCCGGCGGTGCGGCGGCGTTCCAGCTGCCCTGGTACGCGCTGCTGGTGCTGCCGGTCCTGTTCGCCGCCGGAATGAGCCTGCTGGACACCATCGACGGCTCCTTCATGAACTTCGCCTACGAGTGGGCGTTCTCCAAGCCGGTCCGCAAGATCTACTACAACCTGACCGTCACCGGCCTCTCCGTGCTGGTCGCCCTGGTCATCGGCTCGATCGAGCTGATCGGGCTGCTCGGCGAGAAGCTCGACGTCACCAGCGGGCCGGTCGCCTGGATCGGCGAGCTGAACCTCGATCTCGTCGGCTACGCCATCGTGGGCCTCTTCGTGCTGACCTGGGCGGCGGCGATCGCCTACTGGAAGTTCGGCAACGTCGAGGAGAAGTGGTCGGCCGGCCTCACCGCCGCGGCCGCCGAGAAGGCCGAATAGATCGAACAGCCCGAGCGCGGGCCGGACAGTGCGAGCGCCCGCCGCGCGGCAGCGGCCCGCGGGAGCGCGGAACGGGCCGGGCCCCGGGGGAACACCCCCGGGGCCCGGCCTCGCCTGTCGTTCGTCAGTGGGACGTCACCGGCGGTTCAGTACCGCGGGTTCACCCGGTAGATCGGACGGTCCGGCACCCACCAGTGGCTGGAGCGCCAGATCCCGAAGGTGAAGATCACCCCGTGGCTGCCGCGCTTGTTGGCGGCCTTGAGGAACTGCTTGCCGATCTTCTTCATCAGGTAGGACAGCGCCCACAGGACGTAGCCGGCGGCGCGGGCCACGATGTGCGGCAGCTTCCGCAGGATCTTGGAGATGCCCTTGGCGATCATGCCGGAGACGTACAGCAGGCTGCCGATGGTGTTGCCCTCGGCCCGGCTGAAGTACGCGGTCCACTTCTTGCGCCAGGACAGGCCGGTCAGGTCGTCCATGGTGATCGGGTCGACCGGGTAGCCGTAGGCGTTCGGCGAGCCCTCCAGGACCGGGTCCGTCTGCAGGAACCGGCCGGTGGCCGCGTCGTACAGGCGCACGCCCATCAGGGTCAGGCCGGAGAGGCTGTCGGCCTCGCGCTGCGCCCCGCCGAGCCAGCCGTACTCGGTCGAGCCGGTGGAGTCGACGACGTTGCCGTACTCGTCGTAGTGGTAGACCGCGAGGTCCTGGGTGCCGTCCGGGGACATCTGGACCGACACGTCGCCGTGCAGGTTGGTCAGCAGCAGGACCGCGCCGCCGTCGGTGCCGGTGGCGGCCGTGAGCTGGCCGGTGAGGTCCAGGACGTTGCGGGTCAGCTTGCCGGCCGCGTCCTTGGACCAGGCCGGGCTGTCGTTGCCGCCGTCGAAGTGCTTGGTGTCCTGCGCCGTGACGGCCCAGGTGCCGTCGGCGCCCTTGGTCTCCGTGGTGCTCACCGCGAGGCGGCCGGAGGCGTCCAGGTCCCAGGTCTTGCGGGAGTCGCCGAGGGTCTCGGTGCGGACCAGGTCGTTGGCGTAGTAACCGAGCTGGGTGCCCTTCGGCAGGGCGGTGGTGCGGCCGAAGGCGTCGTAGACGTAGCCGGCGTCGGTGAGGCGGTCGGCGGTGTCGTAGCCGTGGTTCTCGGCCTTGGTGACGGCGTCGGCGGTGGCCGGGTCGCAGTCGTCCGTGACACTCGTGCGGTTGGTCCGGTTGCTGCTGCGGTCGAACGCGTAGGTCCGGGTCGCGCAGGCCAGGCCGGTGCTGTCGACGGCCTTGGTCAGGCGGCCGGTGGCGTCGTAGGTGTAGCCGCTGGTGGTGCTGTTGCCGTCGCTCTGGGTGCGGCCGGCCTGCTGTCCGTGGACGGTGTAGTCCGCGGTGTCGGCCAGCAGGACGGTGCCCGCCTGGTTGGTGTAGGTCTTGCCGGTCTGGATGCCCCGGCTGTCGTAGCTGCTGGTCAGGGTGTTGCCGCCGGGCATGGTCTGGGAGACCAGCCGGCCCTCGACGTCGTACGCGGCGGTGAAGGTGCCGGCCACCGAGTCGGTCAGCGAGGTGGGCAGGCCGCGCGGGTCCTTGGCGGTGTCGTAGCCGTAGGTCACGGTGGACGGCACCGAGTCGGACTTCTTCACCGGGCGGTCGAGCTTGTCGTACTCGGTGGTGGTGACGTTGCCGGCGCCGTCGTCGTAGGAGACCTGGCGGCCGAGCCTGTCGTAGCCCTGGGTGATGGTGGCCTTGCCGTTGTTGATGCTGGTCAGCTCGCCGTTGGCCGGGTCGTAGCCGAGCACCGTGTCGGCGACCGGGGTGCCGGTGCCGCCGGTGACCGCGATCCGCACCGGGCGGCCGGCCGGGTCGTAGCTGCGGGTGGTGGTGCGGGTGACGCCGTTGGCGGTCTCGGTCTGGACCGCGACGTTGCCCCAGCGGTCGTACTGGAGGGTCTTGGCCGGCAGCTGCAGCGGGTTGGTGCCGCCGCCGGCGATCTGCGCGGCCGGGGCGATAGAGCAGACCAGGTCGGCCCACTCCGGGTGGCCGGCGCAGGCGCCGGTGGCCGTCGGCCCGTAGTACGAGGTCACCGTGGTGGCCGCGTCGGTGCCGGTGGAGTTCGGACGGCGCTGCGAGGTCACCCGGCCACTGGCGTCGTAGCCGGTGGCGGTGGTGATCTTCAGACCGGCCGGGTCCTGCACGGACGTGGTCGGCAGGCCCTGGGCCCAGTCGTAGCCGGTCGCGGTGGTGCGGGTGTCGGCGTCGGCGGCGTAGCCGTCGATCCGGGCGCCGACGGTGACCGAGGTGGCCATGTCGCTGACCGCGGCGGTGGCCGGGCGGCCCTCGTCGTAGGCGGTGACGGTGTGGGCGCGGGCCGGGACCTCGTCGCCGGTGGCGAGCGCCGGGGAGGTGCCGGAGGCGGCCACGCCGTGCTCCAGCGTGACCAGCTGCAGCGGGTCGTACTGCTCCACCAGGCGCTTGCCGTCGGCCGAGTAGACCGAGGTGGAGGAGAGCACCTGGGCCCGGTCGGCCGTCGAGCGGCCGGCGATGCCGAGGGCGCGCAGCTTGTTCAGGTCGCCACCGGTGGTGGCCAGGGCGAGGATGCGGTTCTCCGCGGACAGGGTCCGCACCGGGCTGCCGAAGGCGTTGTACTCGGTGGTGGTGATGCCGCCGCCGGGGGTGGCGGTGTTGACCTCGCGGCCGGAGGCGTTGGTGTACGTCACCGAGGCGCGGTTGTAGCCGGCGGTGCCGAGCGCCTTGCCGTCGTGGGTGGACGGGACGGCGTCGGGCGGCAGCACGGCGGTGGCGTCCGTCGGGGCGTCGGTCTGGCCCCAGGCCGCGACGTCGGACGGTGCCAGCGGGTACGGCGCGTTGGCGCCGCTCAGCGGGACGTCGTAGACGACCGAGGTGGTCGCGGTGCCGTCGGTGACGTCCTTGCTGCCCTGCTTGAGGGTGGGCCGGGAGGCGGCGAGCAGCATGCCGTCGCCGGCGGTGGCGGCGTTGCCGGCCTTGCCGTACTCCAGGGTCCACGGCAGCTCGCCCGGCTCGGTCACGGTGGTGACCCGGCCGGCCGTGTCATAGGCGTACGCGGTCTTCAGCGCCGGGCTGATCCGCGGGTCCCAGACCTCGCGCAGCCGGCCCTGGTCGTCGTACGCGTACTGCGAGACGACGACGGGGGTGGCGGCGGTCGCGCCCGGGTCGGTGGACCAGAGGCGGATCTGCTTGACCTGGCCGGTCACGTCGCCCAGGGCGGACGCGGAGGCCGTGGTGGCGTCGGCGTAGACGTACTCCAGGACCCGGCAGCCGGCCGTGGACGGCACGGCGGCGCAGTTGGCGGAGGCGGTCGCCGAGCTGGGCGCGACCACGTACTTCGGGCGGGCCAGGGTCTTGCCGCCGGAGACGACCTTCTCCGAGACCACCGAGGTGGTGGTGTTGTCGCTGGGCAGCGAGGAGCCGGAGACCTGCCAGGTGGTGGCGGCCGGGTCGACCTTGGCGAAGGTGACCGTGGTGCCCTCGGTGTCCTTCAGGGTGAAGGCGCCGGTGAGGGCGCCGGTCAGGGTGAGGTTCTCGGCGCCGGGCTCGGGCTTCCAGCCGCCGGCGCCGGTGGCGGTGAAGCCGACCTCGGAGCCGTCCGCGGAGACCACCGAGAGGGAGGTCGCCGAGGTCTGGCGGACGTAGGAGTAGTCGGCGTCGGTGACCTCGGCCGTGGTGCCGGAGCTCCACTGCGGGCCGTAGATCGCCGCCTGGCCCTCCTGGGCCGAGCCGTTGGCCGGGCGGCGGGAGGAGAAGGAGCGCTCGGCGTGCAGGCCGAAGGCCTCGGCGTCGGTCTCGGACAGGGTGAGGTCACCGGTGAGGGTGTTCACCGAGCCCGGGCCGACCTTGGTCTCCGGAGCGGTGCCCGCGTTGCGGTCCACCGTGATGGTGTTCGGCTCGGTGGCGTCGGTGGCGGTGCCGTCGGTGAAGACCGCGCGGACGTCGACCGGGCCGTTCTCGGCCAGGGTGTCGGTGATGTTCCAGGTCAGCGCGGCCGGCTTGCCGCCGGGGGCGGGGTGCGGCCAGGCGGTCACCGGCTGGCCGCCGGTGGTGGTGACGTTGGCGACCGGGACGTCCTTCCAGGCGTCCGTCTCGCCGCGGCGGTACTGGTAGCGCACACCGGTGTAGGTGCTGTTGCCCTCGGCCTGCAGCGAGGTGCGGCGGGCCGGGCGCTCGCCCGCCCCGGGGGCGACCAGGGCGGAGCCCTTGCCGGCGTAGAAGGCGTAGGTCTTGTCGGCGGAGACGTTGCCCGCGGCGTCCCGGCTGTGCGCGGTGACGGTGTGGGCGCCCGCCTTGAAGGTGAGCTTGGCGCCGACCGGCGCGCCGGTGGTGGCCGCGGTGACCCAGGCGCCGCCGTCCAGCTTGTACTGGATGTCCTTCACGTCGCTGGTCGGCGGGGTGAAGGTGAAGGTGCCGCTGTAGTCGCCGTTGGCGTCCGGGGTGCCCGCCCACTGGCCGGCCGGGAAGTCGCCGGAGGTGATCCCGGTGGTGCCGGGCTTGGTGGTGTCCACGGTCAGGGTGCGGAAGGTGGACCAGGCGCTGTTGGCGGTGCCGTCCCAGGATCGGGAGCGCCACTTGTAGGCGCCGGCCGGCAGCGCGGTGCCCGGGGTCCAGGCGAAGGTGGAGCCGGAGGCCGCCATCGCGGTGCGGCCGGACTGCAGCGCCGCCGTGCCGTTGGACGCCCAGACCTCGAAGTCCAGCGCGATGTTGCCGCCGTCGGGGTCGGTCGCCTTGGCGGACAGGGTCGGCGTGGAGTCGCCGGTGAGCGCGGCGTCGGCCGGGGAGATCAGGGTGGAGACGGCCGGCGGGGTGTTGTAGGTCACCGACAGGTAGGGCGTGTTCGACGTCGCGTTGCCGGAGTTGAACTTCTTCCAGCCGTACGGGTCGCCCTCGTCGCTGGCCCGGATGCCCAGGGTGTTGTTGGCGTTGCCGTTGCCCGCCCAGGCCTGCACCAGGGAGGTGATGTCCTGGTTGACCCAGCCGTCGTTGCAGGAGCTGGAGTAGCCCTTGGTCGACGTGGAGGTGGCCCACTTGCGGTTCCAGCCGGGCTGCGCCGTCCAGCGGGTGGCGGTACTGGCGCTGCCGGTGTCCCAGACCTCCCAGCCCTTCGCGGTACAGGACCAGCTGTGGAAGTTCCACAGGTTGAGCTTGCCGCTGGTGATCTGCTTCCCGCTGATCTTGGCCATCGGGAACTGCAGGAACGAACGCGCGACCTGCCCGGAGCCGTTGTTGCCCAGCTTCAGTTCGGTCTGCGAGGAGACGTCGGTGGCGTAGCCCTGCTGCACGAACGTGTCGAAGCCGACGCCGATGTTGACCGCGGGGTCGACGGTGACCGGGTACCGGGTCTTCGGGTCGTTGAGGAACGCCGCGTCCGGGGTGAGCGTGAGGTCGACGGCGTTGCCGTTCTGGGTGACCTTCAGCCCGACCGGGGCGGTGTGGGTGTGGTCGCCGCTGCGCTCGTCGACCTGGGCGTCCCACATCACCGGGGCGGGCAGCTGGCCCTTCTCCTCGCCGGTCTGCGGGTCGAGGAAGGAGACCGAGTTGTCCGCGTTGTGCCGGGCCTTCAGGCCGGCCGCGTCCAGGGTCATCGTGACGGTGCCGTTGGCGCCGACCGCGGAGCGGTCCTTGAGCTCCAGGAACTGCTCGAAGCCGGTCCGGGTGGACTCGACGACCAGGTCGGTCGCGGTGAGCGCGTTCTCGTAGCGGGCCTTGGCGCCGTCGATCACGGGAGCCGGCAGGGTGCCGCGCCAGGACAGCGACATGCTGGTGCCCTGGCCGTTGTCCAGCGAGACCAGCGGGACGGACGGGGCCTGCTGGTCGCCGGCCGGGGCGCCGGCCGCCTTGAACTTGGAGGCGGCGGCGGGCGGGGTGGCGCCGGCCAGCGAGAGGCCGAGCGGGTGGCCCTTGGCCTTGACGGAACCGTCGGCCTGCTGGGCCAGGGTCACGTCGATCGGCTGGAGCCTGCCGTCCTTGTCCTTGTACCGGACCGGGCCGGTGGCCAGGTCCAGCGTGGTGGTGCCGTCCGGGTTGATCCAGGTGGTGGTGGACTCGGTGCGCTCGTCCGTCACCTCGATCCGGCGGTTCTCCAGCCGGGCCTTGAGGTGGGCGGTGGCGAGGTCCTTGGCCTCGGCGGCTCCGAGCGCCCGGGCGGGCTTGGGGGCCGGGGCCTCCGGGGTGACGGCGACGGCCTGACCGGTCGTCATGATGACGGCGGCGGTCTCGGCGGCGAGCACCACGGCCAGGGCGACCGCGGTGTTGCGCAGCACGCCGTTGCGGCGGCGTGGCGCGGGGACGGCTGGCACGGCGCCCCCGGCGCGGGGCCGGGGTGGTGTGCCGGTCGGGTGAGACATGGAGCTCCTCGACGGTCTTGGTGTGAGGGGGGTTCGTTCTGGACGGCGACGCGCGCCGGGCCGCGCGGGCACGGCCGGGCCGGCCCGGAGCTGCCGGGCCTGGGCGCGGACCCGCGAATGGGCATGCGCATGTCAGTAGTGGGACCGGCCAAACCCGTAGGCATGAATCGGCCAAGTTTGCGAGCGGGGACAACCGTCCGAAAAACGGACGGAAGGTCAGGAAGCGTCCGGCGGAGGGCCCGGCGGCCTACGGTGGAGCCGCCACCGCGTAGCGGCGCGCGGGGCCCTCCGCCAGTGCCCGGCCGAGCAGGGCGTGTGCCCGCAGCTCGGCCGCCTCCCGGTCGGGCGCGCGGACGTACAGCACCAGGCCGATGCCTCCCGGGACGGCTCCGGCGCGCACGTGTTCCAGGCCGTCGCCCGGAACCGCGCGCGCCCACAGGGCGCCCTGGACGTCGGCGGGTCCGGCCTCGCCCGTCGGCGCGGTCGAGACGTCCAGGAGGGTCAGATGGACGGCGAACACCGTGCGGTCAGTCCCAGCCGATGCCCGGGCCGTCGACCGGGGCGGTGTCCCAGCCGATGATCCGGGCGCCCGGGGCGTCCCAGCCGATGCCGGGACCGTCCCAGCCGATGCCCGGCCCGCCGGCGGGGCCGGTCGTGGTGGGGGCGGCGGCCGGAGCGGTCCGCGGGGCGGAGAAGGCGGGGGCGGCGGCGGTGGCGAGGGTGAGCGCGAGAGCGGTGGCGGCGAGCAGCCGGACGGTCTTCGGCACGGCGGTTCCTGTTCTGTGCACGGCGGTTCAGGGCGAGTGGACGGGCGTGGCCGGTGGTGCGTGGCCGGCGGTGCGGTGCGCGCAGACTGAATACTCCCGGCGCCGGGCCCGCCGCGGGAGGGTGATCGGGTTGCAGCATCCGGCCAGGCAGCATGCTGCAACCCCGCAGCGGCAACCGGGGGTGGCGCCGCCGGCCCGGGGCCGTCCGCGGAACAGACCGGATGGTCCGGTTCTACCCGGGTGACCGGATCGCGTCTTGTGGGGGCGCGGCGGCCGGAGGAAGGATCGGGGGTCGGCGGACCGGACGGATATTCATTCGCTTGAGGCGATGCTGTGACGATCAGGGGTCGTTGACGTGCTGGAACTGCTGGGCCTGGACGCCACCGCGGAAGCCGTGTACCGCGAGATGCTCGCGGACCCGGAGGGCGGAGTGGCCGAACTCTGTGAACGCCTCGACATCTCCGAGTCCGTGGTGCGGGCGGCCCTCGACCGCCTCGCCGACCTGACCCTGCTGCGGGCCTCCCGGGAACGCCCGGGCGCCCTGTGGCCGGTCAGCCCGGAGCGCGGGCTGGAACTGCTGCTGCGCCGTCAGGAGGAGGAGCTCGCCCGCCGCCAGCAGGAGCTGGCCGTCTCCAAGGCCGCCGTGGCGCGCGCCGTCGCGGAGTACGCCACGCTCCGCTCGGCGACCCTGGTGGACGGCGGCGAGCGGCTGGTCGGCCTCGACGCCATCCAGTCCAAGCTGGAGGTGCTGACCGCCCGGCTGACCACCGAGTGCCTGGGCGTGATGCCGGGCGGCGCGCAGTCCGCGGCCAGCCTGGCCGCCTCCCGCCCGCTCGACGAGGACGCCCTGCGGCGCGGCGTCAGCCTGCGCACCATCTACCAGGACAGTGTCCGCAACGACCCGGAGACCTTCGCCTACACCCAGTGGATGGCCTCGCTGGGCGGCCGGGTGCGCACCGCCCCGGTGCTGCCGCCGCGGATGCTGGTCTTCGACGGGACCACCGCCGTGGTGCCGATCGACCCGGAGAACACCCGGGCCGGCGCGCTGTGCACCGAGGAGCCCGGGATCGTCGCCTCGCTGGTCGCGCTGTTCGAGCAGACCTGGGAGACGGCCGTCCCGCTCGGCGGGGACCCCCGCCCCGAGGACGCCGCCACCGGACTGAGCCCCGGCGAGCGCGAGCTGCTGCGGCTGCTGTCCACCGGGCTGACCGACGACGCGGCGGCCAAGCGGCTGGGCGTCTCGGTGCGCACGGTGCGGCGGCAGATGGCGGCGCTGATGGAGCGCCTGGAGGCGGCGAGCCGCTTCGAGGCGGGCCTGAAGGCCGCTCAGCGGGGCTGGCTGTAGCCGGTTGTAGCGCCGGTCACAGCCTCGCGGCAACGATCGTCGGACGTAACGGAGAAGTTCACTTCCGGGCTCTTGTCCGGTCATTTTCTACGCGCGTATCTTTGGGCGCTGCGGGGGGCGTTCCCGGCTTCCGCACGGCTTTCTACGCGGGTAGCGAGGCCCTGCGCACGGTGCGCCCGGCCGACCGACCCTCACCCAC
Organism: Kitasatospora sp. NPDC057692; assembly: GCF_042799475.1. Lineage (NCBI taxonomy): Bacteria > Bacillati > Actinomycetota > Actinomycetes > Kitasatosporales > Streptomycetaceae > Kitasatospora > Kitasatospora sp. NPDC057692. The sequence goes on from NZ_JBHVIV010000076.1 coordinate 13,226, forward strand.
AGCTAGGAGTCCCGTTCCGGTGACCACCCCCACTGCTCCCCGTCCGCGTTCCCGCCGCGCCCTGCTGCGCGCCGCGATCCTCCCGGCCGGTCTGGCCGCCTCCCTGGTGCTGGCCCCGCTGCCCGCCGCCGTGGCCGCGCCCTCGGCCGACGCGCTGATCGCCGAGGTCTACGGCGGTGGCGGCAACTCGGGCGCCACCCTGAAGAACGACTTCGTCGAGCTGGCCAACAAGGGCGGTGCCGCCTTCGGCCTGGACGGCTGGAGCATCCAGTACATATCGGCCGCTCCCGGCGCCAACTCCCAGTGGGGCGTCACCCCGCTGACCGGGTCGATCGCCCCCGGCGGCCGCTACCTGGTCGCCGAGTCGGCCGGAGCGGCGGGCACCGTCGAGCTGCCCGCCCCGGACGCGGCCGGCTCGCTGGCGCTCTCCGGCACCAGCGGCACCGTCGCGCTGGTCCGCGGCACCGACCCGCTGACCTGCAAGACCGCCGCCGACTGCGCCGCCGACGCGCGGGTGCGCGACCTCGTCGGCTTCGGCACCGCCGTGGTCCACGAGGGCTCGGCCTCGGTGCCCGGCGCCTCCAACACCGCCTCGGTGGCCCGCAAGGCCGGCCTGCCCGACACCGACGACAACGCGGCCGACCTCGCGGCCGGCGCCCCGACGCCGACCAACAGCCGCGGCGAGGTCGCCGAGGGCTCCACCCCGACCGGACCGACCGAGCCGGGCACCGTGCGGATCCACGACCTCCAGGGGAAGACCCGGGTGTCGGACCGCACCGGCAAGACCGTCGCGGGCGTGCCCGGCGTCGTCACCGGCGTGCGTGCCTACGGCTCCAAGGGCTTCTGGATCCAGGACACCGCCCCGGACGCCGACCCGGCCACCAGCGAGGGCGTCTTCGTCTACACCGGGTCCGCCAACCCGACCGTCAAGGTCGGCGACTCGGTGCTGGTCACCGGCAAGGTGACGGAGTACTACCCGAACTTCAACGGCGGCTCGCAGTCGCTGACCCAGCTGAGCAACCCGGCCGTCACCGTGGTCTCCTCCGGCAACCCGCTGCCGGCCCCGGTGGTCGTCGACACCCGCAACATCCCCGGCACCTACAGCCCGCAGGCCGGTGCCGACGGCAGCATCAACGGCGTCACCCTGGACCCGGAGAAGTACACCCTCGACTTCTACGAGTCGCTGGAGGGCATGCTCGTCGAGGTCCGCGACGTGCGGGTGGTCCAGGCCACGGACAAGTACAACGAGCTGTGGGTGGCCGCCGACAAGCAGGACCAGAAGAGCAAGCGCGGCGGCCTGCTCTACGAGTCCTACGCCGAGCCGAACGTCGGCCGCCTGATGGTCCAGCAGCAGGCGCCGGTCTCCCAGCAGCCCTTCCCGGTCGCCAACGTCGGCGACGTGCTGACCGGTACCACCTCGGGCCCGCTGGACTACAACCAGTTCGGCGGCTACACCCTGGTGGCCGGCGCCCTCGGCGCGCTCCAGGACAACCACCTGGAGCGCGAGGTCACCGCGCAGGCCGGCGAGCGCGAACTCACCGTCGCCACCTACAACGTGGAGAACCTGGCCGCCACCAACCCCGACGCCAAGTTCGCCGAGCTGGCCGCCGGCGTCGTCACCCACCTGCGCTCGCCCGACATCGTCGCCCTGGAGGAGATCCAGGACAACAACGGCGCCAAGAACGACGGCACGGTGGACGCGAGCGCGACCGTCGCCAAGTTCATCGCCGCGATCAAGGCGGCCGGCGGCCCGGCGTACGACTGGCGCTCGGTCGACCCGCAGGACGGCAAGGACGGCGGCGAGCCCGGCGGCAACATCCGCCAGGTGTTCCTGTTCAACCCGCAGCGGGTCTCGTTCACCGACATCCCGGGCGGCGACGCCACCACCGCCGCGGACGTCGCCGGCACCGGCGCCGCCGCCTCGCTGACCGCCTCGCCCGGCCGGATCGCCCCGGCCGACGCGGCGTGGGCCAACAGCCGCAAGCCGCTGGTGGGCCAGTTCTCCTTCCGCGGCAAGAAGGTCTTCGTCATCGCCAACCACTTCAACAGCAAGGGCGGCGACCAGGGCATCGACAGCCGCTTCCAGGCCCCGACCCGCTCCTCCGAGGTCCAGCGGATCGCCCAGGCCACCGTGGAGCAGGCCTTCGTCGCCAAGCTGCTGGCCGCCGACAAGGAGGCCAAGGTGGTCTCGGTCGGCGACTTCAACGACTACCAGTTCTCGCCCGCGCTGGCCGCGCTCACCAAGGACGGCGTGCTGCGCGACCTGGTGAACGAGCTGCCGGAGAAGGAGCAGTACTCGTACGTCTACCAGGGCAACTCGCAGGTGCTGGACCACATCCTGGTCAGCCCGGAGGTCGGGTACGCCAAGTACGACGTGGTGCACATCAACGCCGAGTTCGCCCAGCAGGCGAGCGACCACGACCCGCAGGTGGTCCGCATCAAGCCGTGAGGCGGCGGGCGCACGGCCGAGGGGGCGGTGACCGGGGTCCGGTCACCGCCCCCTCGGGGCTCTCGGGCGGGAGTTCGAAGACAGCCCGTGGCGCTCAGCGGAGCGCGGCGAGGACGGCGTCCGCCATGGCCCGCTCGCCGGTGGCGTTCGGGTGGAAGGGGACGGCCGGGGAGCCGGGCAGCGCGCCCTCGATCCAGCGGTCGTCCGCGCAGACGTCGTGCCCGCGGGTCGGGGCGGCGGTGTCCACGTAGGTGGCGCCGGCCGCCGCGGCGGTGGACCGCAGCATCGCGTTCAGCCGGTCGAGCACGGCGTGCAGGTAGGGGACGTCGCGCGGGGCGAGCGGCTGGCGCAGGACGCAGGACGCGCCGTCGGCGGGCAGCACCGAGGGGTAGCCGACGAGCAGGATCCGGGCGTTCGGCGCCTTGGCGCGCAGCGCGCGCAGGGCGGCGGCGAGCCGGGGCCCGGTGGCGTCGATCCGGTCGGCGAGGTCGTCGTTGCCGTACTGCCAGGACCAGCTGGCCCAGTCCCAGTAGCCGTGGTGGTAGACGTCGGTGCAGGGGGTGCCGAGGGGGTTGACCACCGCGCCCGCGATGCAGGTGGCGATCACGTCGCCGATCCCGATGTCGCTGTCGCCGAGGTCGTTGCCGCCGATCCCGAGCGTGATGAGGTCGGTGTCGGCGGTCACCGCGTCGATCTGCGGGTCGTTGACCCGGAGGAAGGCGTCGTACTGGGGCTGGGTGAGCGACTTGACCTTCGCGGCGGCGCAGGTGACGTCGCGGTAGGCGGCGGCGTTCAGGGCGGCGGCGACCAGGTGTCCGTAGTCGCGGTCGGAGCGCAGGCAGAGGCCGGCCGACTGGTCCGGGACGCCGGCGCCGGACGCGTAGGAGTCGCCGAGGGCGACGTAGCGGTGCGGGGCGGGGGCGGCGGCCTGCGCGCCGGTGGCGGTCATCGCCAGGGCGGCGCCCAGCGCGGCGGAGGTGAGCAGCAGGGAATTGCGGGCACGGCGGAGCACGGTTCCTCCTGGGGGAGAGAAACGGGTGGGGGACGTACGAGCCGGGCCACAGCTACTACCGACAGGTAAGTTACTGGCAGGTTTCGGTGCCGTCCATGCCGTGCGCGCATATTTCCGAAATTCCGTCAAAGGTTTCACCGGCCGCTTCGGCGGGAATTTCGAATTTCGCTCCACGGTGTATCGACGTCATTTCCGAAACGGGGCGGAGCGGAATGCGCGGGACCGTTCGCCGCCGGCCTTGAGGAGCTGCCCGGATGGCCCTGGACACCGACGTCATCGTCATCGGAGCCGGACTCGCGGGCCTCGCCGCGACCGCCGAACTCGCCGACGCCGGACGGAGGGTGATCCTGCTCGACCAGGAGCCCGCGGCCTCGCTCGGCGGCCAGGCGCACTGGTCCCCGGGCGGCCTGTTCCTGGTCGACTCGCCCGAGCAGCGCCGGATGCGGATCCGCGACTCGCGCGCCCTCGCCCGGCGGGACTGGCTCGGCGCCGCGGGATTCGACCGGCCCGGGGACGCCTGGCCGCGCCGCTGGGCCGAGGCCTACGTCGACTTCGCCGCGGGGGAGCAGCGGGCCTGGCTGCGCGCGATGGGCGTGCGGTTCGGCCCGCTGGTCGGCCGGGCGGAGCACGGCGGGCCGTCCACCGGCGGCCCCGGAAACTCCGTCCCGCGCTGCCACGTCGTCCGGGGTGCCGGCCCCGGCCTGCTCGACCCCTTCGTCCGCAAGGTCCGCGCGGCCGCCGCCCGCGGGCTGGTCGACCTGCGCTTCCGGCACCGCGTCACCGGCCTGGCGGCGAGCGCCGGGGCCGTCGACACGGTGACCGGCGAGGTGCTCGTCCCGAGCGGGGCGGCGCGCGGCGAGGCGAGCTCCCGCGAGGTGGCCGGCCGCTTCGAGCTGCGTGCGCGGGCCGTCGTCCTCGCCTCCGGCGGCATCGGCGGCAACCACGCGCTCGTCCGCGCGGCCTGGCCCGCCCGGCTCGGCGCCCCGCCCGGGCGGATGCTCTCCGGGGTGCCCGCGCACGTGGACGGGCTGATGCTCGGCGTCGCCGCCGGGGCCGGGGCCGAGCTGGTCAACGGCGACCGGACGTGGCACTGCGCCGAGGGCGTCGCCGAGCTGCACCCGGTCTGGCCCGGGCAGGGCGTCCGCGTCCTGGCCGGCCCCTCCGTGCTCCGGCTCGACGCCCTCGGCCGCCGGCTGCCCGCGCCGCCGTTCCCCGGCTCCGACACCCCCGGCGCCCTGGAGCTCGCCAGGGCCACCGGGTACGACCACGGCTGGTTGGTGCTCAACCGGCGGATCGCCGAGCGGGAGCTCACCCTCTCGGGCCCCGAACGGGACCCCGGGTCCACCGGCCGCCCGCTGCGCGGTCTGCTGCGGCGCGCGCTGCCCGGCGTTCCCGGCCCGGTCCGCGACCACCTCGCCCACGGCCCGGACTTCGTCGTCGCGGGCAACCTGCACGACCTCGCCCGCGCGATGAACGCCAGGGCGCGGGTGCGGCTGGTCGGCACGGCCGAACTGCGCCGCGTCGTCGAGGAGCGGGACCGCCGGCTCGGCGGCCCCCGCGCCCGCCGCCGGCTCGGCGACCGGCTGCTCCGCAGCGCCGCGCCGCACCGCATCCTCGATCCGGACGCCGCCCCGCTGATCGCCGTCCGGCTGTCCGTCCTCACCCGCACCTCGCTCGGCGGGCTGCACACCGACCTCTCCGCCCGCGTGCTGCGCCCCGACGGCTCCGTCCTCGACGGCCTCTACGCGGCGGGCGAGGCGGCCGGGTTCGGGGGCGGCGGCCTGCACGGCCGCCGCCCCCTGGGGGGCGCCTTCCTCGGCGGCTGCCTCTTCTCCGGCCGGACCGCCGGGCGTGCGGCCGCCGCGGCGACGGCGTAGCGGGTGCGGCGGTGGTGGCGGCCGGGTCGGGTCGGAGGCCGGGCCGCCGTCAGTGGAGGGCGAGGCCGAACCAGTAGAAGAACGCGCTCATCGCGGCGAACAGCACGCAGATGTACCCCAGGAGCCCCACGCCGTCGGCGCTGGGGTAGCCGAGGACGACCACCTTCCGGGGGTATCTCCGGTGGTAGGCGATCGCCACCTGGTCGCCGGGCCGCAGCCCCGTCGGGCCCCGCAGGGAGATCGCCGTCGCCGCCACCGCCGCCGGGCCGTCCGTGAGCTCGAAGCGCACCTTGACGTCGTCCTGGAGGCCGCCGTCATCGCCCACCGACTGGCTGTCGACCTCCGTCACCCAGGCCTGCAGGCGCATGCCGTACCGGCGGATCCGGAACGCCCGGAACGACCGCGACCCGGTGTAGTACGAGCCGCCGCCGAAGACCGTCCCGATCGTGAGCGCGAGGAGGTTCACGGCCCGCAGCCTAGCGCCGGTGCGCTCCCACGCCCAGCGTCACGACATTCAACTGCCGTTTGTTGGCAGGGAGTTCGCCCTTCCGTTGTCGACGATGCCGAGCCGGAGGTGGTCGACGTGGTAGACCGCCTGGTCGAGGAGGGCGGCGACGTGGCCGTCGTGCAGGGAGTAGACGACCGAGCGGCCGCGGCGCTCGCCGACGACCAGGCCGAGGTTGCGCAGCAGGCGCAGCTGGTGGGAGCAGGCGGACTGCTCCATGCCGACGGCGTCGGCGAGTTCGGTGGCGGCCCGCGGTCCTTCGCGGAGCTCGGCGAGGATCAGCAGCCGCGAGGGGGTGGCGAGGGCCTGGAGCGTGCTCGCCACCTTGGCGGCGTTGGACGCGTCCAGGCGCATCCGCGGCACGGCGTTCTCGGCGGCTGCGTGTCCCATGGGGGAATCCTACGGGGCGCGGCCGCGGCGGAGCCGGGGAGCGGTGGAACAGGTCATATGAACACATGAAGGTGTGTTCATGTATTCCTGTAGGGTGACGGCCATGTCCGTCGCCACGCCGCCCACCCCGCTCACCCGGCCCGCCGCCCCGGCCCCGCCCGCCGGGCCGCCGCGTCCCCGCCGCACCCGGGTGCTCGCCCTGCCCGAGGCCCGCTGGGCGGCCGGCAGCCTGGCCGCCTTCCTGGCCGCGCTCGGCCTCCAGTTCGGCGGCGCCCCCGGCTGGGCCTCCGGCGCGCTGTACGCCGTCGCGTACGCCGCCGGCGGCTGGGAGCCGGCCCTCGCCGGACTGCGCGCGCTGCGCGAGCGGACCCTGGACGTGGACCTGCTGATGGTCGTCGCCGCGCTCGGCGCCGCCGCCATCGGGCAGGTGCTGGACGGCGCGCTGCTGATCGTCATCTTCGCGACCAGCGGCGCCCTGGAGGCGCTGGCCACCGCCCGCACCGCCGACTCCGTCCGCGGCCTGCTCGACCTCGCCCCCGCCACCGCCACCCGGCTGCGCACCGCCGCGGCCGTCACGGCCGTCGCCTCCGTCCCGTTCGGCGGGGGCGCCACCGGAACGGACGCGGCCGGCGGGGTCGCGGTCGGCGGGGACGTCGAGGAGACCGTCCCCACCACCGCCCTCGCCGTCGGCGACACCGTGCTGATCCGCCCCGGCGAGCGGATCGGCGCCGACGGCCGCGTCCTCGACGGGGCGAGCGACGTCGACCAGGCCACCATCACCGGCGAACCGCTGCCCGCCGCCAAGCGCCCCGGCGACCAGGTGTACGCGGGCACCCTCAACGGCGCCGGCGTGCTGCGGGTGCGCGTCGAGCGCGACCCCGCCGACACCGTGATCGCCCGGATCGTGGCCATGGTCGAGGAGGCCTCCGAGACCAAGGCGCCCACCCAGCTGTTCGTGGAGAAGATCGAACAGCGCTACGCCGCCGTCCTGGTGGCCGCCACCCTGCTGCTGTTCGCCGTCCCGCTCGCCCTCGGCGCCGAGCTGACCGACGCCCTGCTGCGCGCCATGACCTTCATGATCGTCGCCTCGCCCTGCGCCGTCGTGCTCGCCACCATGCCGCCGCTGCTCTCGGCGATCGCCAACGCCGGCCGGCACGGCGTCCTGGTCAAGTCGGCGGTGGTGATGGAACGCCTCGGGCAGACCGACGCCGTCGCCCTGGACAAGACCGGCACCCTCACCGAGGGCACCCCCCGGGTCACCGAGGTGCACCCGCTCGACGGCATCGCGGCCGACCGCCTGCTGGCGCTCGCGGCCGCCGCCGAGCACCCCAGCGAGCACCCGCTGGCCCGGGCCGTGGTCGCCGCCGCCCGTGAGCGCGGCCTCGCCGTCCCGCCCGCCACCGACTTCACCGCCACCCCGGGCGTCGGCGTGCGGGCCGTGGTCGGCGGCGCGGTCGTCGCCGTCGGCGCCCCCGGCCCGCACCGCGACCACCCCGCCGTCGCCGCCCTGGAGGCGGACGGCCGCACCGCCGTCCTGGTGCTGCGCGACGGCGAGCCGATCGGCGTCCTCGGCCTCGCCGACCGCCCGCGCCCCCAGGCCGCCGGCGCCGTCCGAGCCCTGGCCGCGCTCACCGGCCGCCCGCCGGTGCTGCTCACCGGCGACAACCCGCGCGCCGCCGCCCGGCTGGCCGCCGAGGTCGGCCTCGGCGACGCCCGGGGCGGGCTGTTGCCGCACGAGAAGGCCGCCGCCGTGCAGGACCTCGCCGCCGCCGGCCACCGGGTGCTGATGATCGGCGACGGCGTCAACGACGCCCCGGCGCTGGCCGCCGCGCACACCGGCGTCGCGATGGGCCGGGCCGGCTCGGACCTCGCCCTGGAGACCGCCGACGCCGTCCTCGTCCGCGACGAACTGGCCGCCGTCCCGGCCGTGGTGGCGCTCTCCCGGCGGGCCCGCCGGCTGGTGGTGCAGAACCTGGTGATCGCGGGGGCGGCCATCACCCTCCTGGTCGCCTGGGACCTGGCGGGTACGCTGCCCCTGCCGCTCGGCGTCGCCGGGCACGAGGGCTCCACCGTGATCGTCGGCCTCAACGGCCTGCGGCTGCTGCGCGAACGGGCGTGGCGGCGGGCCCTGCGGAACGAGGAGGGCTGAGGGAGCATGAGCCGACGCGAGCGCGAGCGTGAACGGACCGGCGGGAAGGGCGGCGGGCGCGGCCCGGCGTCCCCGGTGACCGTCACCGTCTGCCGGGGCTGCTGCTGCGGCACCCAGGAGAAGCACCCCGGCGTCGACCACGCGGGCCAGTACGAGCGGCTGCGCACGGCGGTCGGCGAGGCGGGCCGGGTCCGGGCCGTGAAGTGCCTGGACACCTGCGCGCACTCCAACGTCGTCGTGGTCGGCCCGTCCAGCGAGGGCCGCGCGGCGGGCGGCCGGCCGGTCTGGCTGGGCTGGGTGCTGGCCGACGACATGATCGAGGAGATCGCCGCGTGGGTGCACGCCGGCGGCCCCGGCCTCGCCGACCCGCCGGGGATGCTCGACCTCCAGGAGATCGCCGTCTCCCGCCGCGTCAGCGCGGGTCTGCCGGGCTGACCGGGGCCCGCCCGGGGAGGAACGGCCAGCGCCTACGATGGCCTAGGTTTCGACCCGGGAGGAAGACGATGACCACGGTCTGCCGCATCTGCGCGGGCACCGGCCGCACCGCCGGCCTCAGCTGTCGGACCTGCCAGGGCACCGGCACCACCGAGGTCGGCGGCGGCGGGGGCAACTGCTTCCTCTGCGACGGCACGGGCGTCTACGTCCGCTACCGGGTCGACGCCACCGGTGCCAAGCACGCCTACCGCGACGAGATCTGCCGCACCTGCGACGGCACCGGCAACCGGGCGGCGTCCCCCTGGGACGAGGCGCCCTGAGCACGGCGCCGGAGCGGGCCCGCGAGGTGACGGTTGGTCTGAGCGGGTACGTCCGCACACGGTCAGCGTAGGTGAGCACCTTTCAGTCGACCGTGCCCCGGCAGGCTGGCGGACGCTACGACTATGGCTTCCCTCAACCGCTTGTTCGACCGCGTCCGCCGCAAGGCGGTCGCCCTGGCACTGCCGTGCACCATCGTGTCGGCCCTCGTCCCGGTCCTCGCGCTCGGCCCCGGCGCCGTCCCCGCCGCGGCCGCGACCCTTCCGGGCGGGCTGGGGCCCTGCGTCCCCGGCAGCTGTCCCGACCCCTTCCCCCCGATCAGCAACGGTCCGATCGCCGGGCGGGACAACGGGATCAACATCTTCGTCGGCTCGGACTTCCTGGTCCGCGGCCGCGCCGCCGAGGCCGAGGGCCGGATCGTCGTCGTCCACGACTTCGACCAGTCCAAGGACGTCGGCGCCAGCTCCATCTACAACATCGGCATCGTCGGCGCGGGCTCCCGGGTCCCGCCGCCGGACGGGGCGGACTTCCTCACCACCGGCGACGACGTCGTCGTCACCGCCGGCCAGACCCTGGTGGCCGAGGGCGGTGTCGTCCGCTACGCCAGCACCGTCACCGGCAACGTGACCGGCACCCTCGTCCAGGACCCCAACGCCATCCAGCCCTACGCCGCCCTGCGCGACCAGCTCGCCACCGCCTCCGACTGCTACGCCCGGGTCAACGGAGTGCCACGCACCCCGACCGGCGTCGCAGTGAACGCGGGCTTCGAGACCCTGTTCACCGGTGACGGCGTATCGGCGCTCCAGGTCTTCAACGTCGACTTCGACCTCGCCGGCCCGGGCGGCGGCCAGCAGGGCATCGCCTTCGCCAACATCCCGGCGGGCGCCACCATCCTGGTCAACCTGACCGGCGCCGCCCGGACCATCAACACGTACAGCGGCGACATCGCCGACACCGACCCGCTCAACGCCTACCGCGAGCGCCTGCTGTGGAACTTCCCCGACGCCACCACGGTCAACCTGGTGGGCACCGGCCAGTTCCAGGGCAGCATCCTGGTCGGCGAGCAGACCTCGCAGACCACGGTCACCCTGCCCGGCGTCAACGGCCGCGTCTTCGTCACCGGCGACCTCATCCACACCAGCTCGCCCACCGGGGGCGGCGGCCAGGAGTTCCACGCCTACCCCTTCGACGGCAGCCTGCCCGACTGCGCCGTCGCCCCGGTGACGGGCGAGGTGCGGGTCCTGAAGACGGACGCGGTGACGGGCCTGCCGCTGGCCGGCGGTGTGTTCGAGCTGTGGGAGGAGACCAACGGGATTCCCGGTCTCCAGACCACGGGCGTGAACCCCGACACCCAGGTGGGTGCTTCCTGCACGACGGGCGCGGATGGTCTCTGCACCCGGACGGTGCCGCTGGGCACCTACTACTGGCGGGAGACCGCCGCGCCTCCCGGGTACGACCTGCCGATCGACCCGGTCTTCGGGCCGCTGGTGCTGACCGCGCTGAACGCCCCGACCGGCGTCCAGGTGACGGCTCCCGATGTGCCACAGGTCCCGGTGACCGGTGACGTCCGGGTGCTGAAGACGGACTCGGTGACGGGCCTGCCGCTGGCGGGTGGCGTGTTCCAGTTGTGGGAGGAGACGAACGGGATTCCGGGTCTCCAGACCACGGGTGTGAACCCGGACACCCAGGTGGGTGCTTCCTGCACGACGGGTGCGGATGGTCTCTGCACCCGGACGGTGCCGGTCGGGATCTACTACTGGCTGGAGACCGCGGCCCCGGCCGGGTATGTGTTGCCGGCCGACCCGGTGTTCGGCCCGCTGATCCTGACCCCCCTGAACGCCGCCGAGGGTGTGCAGGTGACGGCTCCGGATGCTCCGGTGGCGCCGGTGACCGGTGAGGTGCGCGTCCTGAAGACGGATGCCGTGACCGGCAACCCGCTCGCGGGTGGTGTGTTCGAGCTGTGGGAGGAGACGAACGGGATTCCGGGTCTCCAGACCACGGGTGTGAACCCGGACACCCAGGTGGGTGCTTCCTGCACGACGGGTGCGGATGGTCTCTGCACCCGGACGGTGCCGCTGGGTACCTATTACTGGCTGGAGACCGCGGCCCCGGCCGGGTATGTCCTGCCGATCGACCCGGTGTTCGGGCCGCTTGTGCTGACGGCGGCGAACGCGGCTCAGGGTGTGCAGGTGACGGCTCCCGATGTTCCGGTGGCCCCGGTGACCGGTGAGGTGCGCGTCCTGAAGACGGACTCGGTGACCGGCAACCCGCTCGCGGGCGGTGTGTTCGAGCTATGGGAGGAGACGAACGGGATTCCCGGTCTCCAGACCACGGGCGTGAACCCGGACACCCAGGTCGGTGCTTCCTGCACGACGGGTGCGGATGGTCTCTGCACCCGGACGGTGCCGCTGGGTACCTATTACTGGCTGGAGACCGCGGCCCCGGCCGGCTACGTGCTGCCGGCCGACCCGGTGTTCGGCCCGCTGATCCTGACCCCCCTGAATGCCGCCGAGGGTGTGCAGGTGACGGCCCCTGATGCCCCGGTGGCGCCGGTGACGGGTGAGGTCCGGGTGCTGAAGACGGACTCGGTGACCGGCAACCCGCTCGCGGGCGGTGTGTTCGAGCTGTGGGAGGAGACCAACGGGATTCCCGGTCTCCAGACCACGGGCGTGAACCCGGACACCCAGATCGGTTCCAGCTGCACGACGGGTGCGGATGGTCTCTGCACCCGGACGGTGCCGCTGGGTACCTATTACTGGCTGGAGACCGCGGCCCCGGCCGGCTACGTGCTGCCGGCCGACCCGGTGTTCGGGCCGCTGGTGCTGACGGCGGCGAACGCGGCTCAGGGTGTGCAGGTGACGGCTCCGGATGTTCCGGTGGCGCCGGTGACGGGTGAGGTGCGCGTCCTGAAGATCGACTCGGTGACCGGCAACCCGCTCGCGGGTGGTGTGTTCGAGCTGTGGGAGGAGACGAACGGGATTCCCGGTCTCCAGACCACGGGCGTGAACCCCGACACCCAGGTGGGGACCACCTGCACCACCGCCGCGGACGGTCTGTGCCGTCGCACGGTGGACGTCGGTGCCTACTACTGGCTGGAGACGGCCGCACCTCCCGGCTACGTGCTCCCGGCCGATCCGGTGTTCGGGCCGCTCGTGCTCACTCCGGCCAATGCGGCTCAGGGTGTGCAGGTGACGGCTCCGGATGCTCCGGTGGCGCCGGTGACGGGTGAGGTGCGCGTCCTGAAGACGAACGCCGAGACCGGTGCTCCGCTGGCGGGTGGTGTGTTCGAGCTGTGGGAGGAGACCAACGGGATTCCGGGTCTCCAGACCAGTGGCGTGAACCCCGACACCCAGGTGGGGACCAGCTGCACCACCGCCGCGGACGGTCTGTGCCGTCGCACGGTGGACGTCGGCACGTACTACTGGCTGGAGACGGCCGCACCTCCCGGATTCGTGCTGCCGGCCCAGCCGGTGTTCGGGCCGCTGGTGCTGACCCCGGAGAACGCCGCAGCCGGCGTCCAGGTCACCGCCCCCGACGCGCCGCAGCCGGTGACGACGGGTGAGGTGCGGGTGCTGAAGACGGACGCGGAGACCGGTGCTCCGCTGGCGGGTGGTGTGTTCGAGCTGTGGGAGGAGACGAACGGGATCCCCGGTCTCCAGACCAGTGGCGTGAACCCCGACACCCAGGTGGGTGCTGCCTGCACCACCGGTGCGGACGGCTTCTGCCGCCGGACGGTGGACCTCGGTACCTACTACTGGCGTGAGACCGTGGCGCCCCCCGGGTACGACCTGCCGGCCGAGCCCGTCTTCGGTCCGCTGGTGCTGACGGCGGCCAACGCCGCCGAGGGCGTCCAGGCCACCGCCAGTGACTGCCCGTCGCCGAAGCCGCCGGACAATGGCGCGATCCACCTGACCAAGAGGGACGCGCATTCGGGCGAGCCCGTGGGCGGCGCGGTGTTCCAGCTGTGGCGGGAGAGCAACGGCGTCCCCGGTCTGCAGACCGACGGCGCCGAGCCGGATACCCAGGCGGGTGACTGCACCACCGCCTCCGACGGTGGCTGCGACTTCTCCCACCTGTCGGTCGGGCAGTACTACCTGCTGGAGACCGCGGCGCCGCACGGCTACCAGTTCCCGCGTGACCCGGTCACCGGTCCCATCCAGGTGAACGCCGACGACTGCGTCACCGTCGACCTCACCAACAAGAGGAAGAAGGACGACCACGACTACGACTGCGACCACGGCTACGGCCATGGCTTCGGCTACGGTCACGGCTATGACTACGGCTTCGGACACGGCTTCGGCTGGTAGTCGGCCGGTGGACGGTTGAACCAAGGACCGCCCGGAGCAGCGCCGCTGCCCCGGGCGGTCCCGTTCGCTCAGCCGAGCACGTGGCGCAGGCCGCCCAGCAGGTGGCCGCGGAAGGCCCGGTCCGCGTACGCCTCGGGCGCGTGGCCGAGCGCGGTGTAGAAGGTCGGCGCGCCGTCGTGCTCGCCGCACCAGGCGAGCGGGTGACGGTCGGCCAGGCCCATCGAGGCCCCTGTGTAGTCGGCCTCGTCCACGGTGAGCAGCACGCGGGCGCCGCGGTCGCGCGGGTCGGAGCGGAAGTCGTACCACTCGTCGGTCCACTCCCAACGGGCCGGCAGGTGGGCGGTGGCCGGGTGGTCGGCGTCGGCGACCCGGACCGGCGCGGTCTGGATCGCGGGGTGGCGGTCGAACCGGGCGCCGACCAGCCCCTCGAACCACGGCCACTCGTACGCCGTACTGGACGCCGCGTGCACGCCGAGCCAGCCGTGACCGGCGGTCAGGTGGTCGCGCAGCGCGTCCTGCCCGGCCTCGTCGAGCACCGGGCCGCCGGTGGAGAGGAACACCACGGCGGCGTACCGGCGCAGGGCGGCGGGCCGGAAGACGGCCGGGTCCTCGCTGGCGTCGACGGTGAAGCCGTGCCGTTCGCCCAGTTCGCCCAGCGCGCGGGTGCCGTCGACGACCGAGGCGTGCGGGAAGCGGAGGTTGCGACGGTAGATCAGGATCCGGGCCATGGTGGATGATCCTGCCAGCCCCGGTCGGGGCGCCCGTGCCGGGGCCCCGGAAGCGCGTTTCGCCTGCGTGCGGCTTTGCCGAGGCATGGTCGAACATTGGTGTTCGACTGACCGGCACGCCCGGGCGCGTTCACCGCGCGTCCGTGTCCGGTCAACACGTGGCTGGAAGAGTCCGGCCCATGGAAACTCCGAACATGGGCGTGCCGGTCAAGCTCGCCGAACGCATGAGCATGGCCGAGCAGCACGAGTACCTCCGGGCCCGTTTCTCCCGCCGCCGGATGCTGCGCGCCGGTGCCGTCTCGGTGGGCGCGCTGGCCGTGGGCGGTGCCCTGGGCAGCGGCACCGCCTCGGCCGCCCCGGTCTCGCCGCAGCTGCTGGCCGGCGGCGCCACCGCGGGTGTCGACGGCTCGCTGGTCGCCCCGATCGGGCGTCACCTCGCCTTCGGTCCCGAGCCGGACACCCAGTTCCGGGTCTCCTGGCAGGTGCCGGCCCCGGTGAAGCGGCCGTTCCTGCGGTACGGCAAGAACCCGTGGGACCTCGGCCACAGGATCGAGGCGGAGGTGCGCACCCTGCACACCCCGGCGCTCACCCCCACCGGCCAGCCGGTGGACCAGTACTACCTGCACGTGGCGCTGGAGGACCTGCACCCCGACACCACCTACTACTACGGCGTCGGCCACCAGGGCTTCGACCCGGCCTCGCAGCAGGCGATCTCCACCCTCGGCACCTTCCGCACCGCGCCCTCGCGCGAGCACCGCTGGGGCAAGGTGTACGAGCCGTTCACCTTCACCGCCTTCGGCGACCAGGGCGTCAGCGACCACGCCAAGGGCAACGACCACATCATCCTGGCCCAGAACCCGGCCTTCCACCTGCACGCCGGGGACATCTGCTACGCCGACCCGGCGGGCTCCGGCCAGGACTCCGACAGGTCGGTGTTCAACGCCACCACCTGGGACGCCTTCCTGGTGCAGACCGAGACGGTCGCCTCGAAGGTGCCGTGGATGGTCGCGTACGGCAACCACGACATGGAGGCCTGGTACTCGCCGAACGGCTACGGCGGCGAGAACGCCCGCTTCTACCTGCCGGACAACGGCCCGGACAAGCGCAGCGTCCCCGGCGTCTACTCGTTCCGCTACAAGAACGTCGGCGTCATCTCGCTGGACGCCAACGACGTCTCCTACGAGATCCCGGCCAACCTGGGCATCTCGGCGGGCAAGCAGACCCGTTGGCTGGAGCGCACCCTGAAGGACCTGCGGGGCGACGAGACGATCGACTTCGTCGTGGTCTTCTTCCACCACTGCGCCTTCTCCACCACCCACCAGCACGCCTCCGAGGGCGGGGTGCGGGAGGCCTGGGTGCCGCTGTTCGAGAAGTACCGGGTCGACCTGGTGATCAACGGTCACAACCACGTGTACGAGCGCACCGACGCGATCCTCGGCAACAAGGTCTCCAAGGCGGTGCCGAGCGGCGCCGCCGTCGAGCCCGCCAAGGACGGCGTGGTGTACGTGACGGCGGGCGCGGCCGGCCGCAGCCTCTACCGCTTCGACGCCCCGGACACCTACGAGGGCCACGAGCAGCGCCTCGACTCGGTGGACACCTACTACTTCGCCAAGGGCGGCGGCAAGGTCACCGAGAAGGTCGAGTGGTCGCGGGTCCGCTACACCGGCTACTCCTTCATCAAGGTCGACGTGAAGCCCGCCCACCTGGGCCGGAAGTCCGAGATGACCGTCACCGCCCTGGCGGAGGACGGCACCCGGGTCGACCACTACACCATCCTCCGCGAGGTCGGCGCGGGCTGGGACGGCGACCGCGACGACGACGGCCAGGGCGGCGGCTGGGGCTGGTAGCTCCCCGCCCGCACCCCGTCGGCCCCCGCAGGCACCGCCTGCGGGGGCCGACGCGGGTGCGGGTCAGACCTGGCGGTAGGTGGCGAGGAAGCGGCCGATGCGGTTGATGGCGGTCTCCAGGTCGTCGGCGCGGGGGAGGGTGACGAAGCGGAAGTGGTCGGGGCGGGGCCAGTTGAAGCCGGTGCCCTGGACCACGTGGATCTTCTCGCGGAGCAGGAGGTCCAGGACGAAGCGCTCGTCGTCGACGATGCGGTGGACGGCCGGGTCGAGCCTGGCGAAGGCGTAGAGCGCGCCGCGGGGCTTGACGCAGCTGACGCCGGGGATCTCGTTGAGGGCGCGGAAGGCGACGTCGCGCTGTTCGGCGAGGCGGCCGCCGGGCAGGACCAGGTCGTTGATGGACTGGTGGCCGCCGAGCGCGGCCTGGACGGCGTACTGGGAGGGCACGTTGGGGCACAGCCGCATGCCGGAGAGCATGGTGAGGCCCTCCAGGTAGTCGCTCGCGTGCTGCTTGGGGCCGGAGACGACCAGCCAACCGCTGCGGAAGCCGGCCACCCGGTAGGACTTGGAGAGGCCGTTGAAGGTGAGGGTGAGCACGTCGTCGGCCAGCGCGGCCAGGCAGTGGTGCTCGACGCCGTCGTAGAGGATCTTGTCGTAGATCTCGTCGGCCAGCACCATCAGCTGGTGGCGGCGGGCGAGGTCGAGGATGCCCTCCAGCAGCTCCTTCGGGTAGACCGCGCCGGTGGGGTTGTTGGGGTTGATGACCACGATCGCCTTGGTGCGGGCGGTGATCTTGGCGGCGATGTCGTCGAGGTCGGGGAACCAGTCCGCCTCCTCGTCGCACGCGTAGTGCACCGCCTTGCCGCCGGCCAGTCGGACCACCGCCGTCCACAGCGGGTAGTCGGGCATCGGGACGAGCACCTCGTCGCCGTCGTCCACCAGCGCGGTGACGGCCATCTGGATCAGCTCGGAGACGCCGTTGCCGAGGTAGACGTCGCCCACGTCCACGCCCTCGACGCCGCGCTGCTGGTAGTACTGCACGACCGCGCGGCGGGCCGGCAGGATGCCGCGCGAGTCGCTGTAGCCGTGCGCCCGGGGGAGGTTGCGGATGATGTCCTGGAGGATCTCCTCCGGCGCCTCGAAGCCGAACGTGGCGGGGTTGCCGGTGTTCAGCCGGAGCACGCTGTGCCCGGCCTCCTCCAGCGCGTTGGCCTGGTCGACCACCGGGCCGCGGATCTCGTAACACACGTCATTCAGCTTGCTGGACTGCCGAAACTCCATCTGCGGCCTCCCGACCGTCACCCCGCATCGACCCTGGTCGCTTTGTTCTACCAAGTAGGCACTTGGAAAGTCCAACCTCTTGGCTATGCTGATCCACATGTCACGCCGAAGCTACGACCAGTACTGCGCCGTCGCCCGCGCCCTGGACGCGGTGGGGGAGCGCTGGAGCCTCCTGATCGTCCGTGAACTCCTGGCCGGCCCGCGCCGCTACACCGACCTGCACGCCGACCTGCCCGGCGTCTCCACCGACATCCTCGCCGCGCGGCTCAAGCAGCTGGAGAGCGAGGGCGTGGTCGAGCGGCGCCGCCTCGAACGGCCGGCCAACGCCACCGTCTACGAGCTGACCGGGCGCGGTGCCGCGCTGCGGCCGGTCGTGGCGGCGCTCGGCGTCTGGGGCCTCGACGCGCTGGGGGAGCAGCGGCCGACCGACGCGGTGCGCACGCACTGGGTCACCGGCGGGCCGGAGGAGGCGCCGGCTGAGGAGGCGTCGGCGGAGGCGGTGGCGGAGCCGGCGGGGGTCTGACCGGCCGGGCGACGCGGTCGGCGGCGCACCCGGTGTTCCGCGACCGGTTCCCCCGCGACCGGTCCCGGATCCGTCGGGCAGCGCCGCCGACCCGCCCCACCTTGCCCGGCCCCGATGAACGGGGGATCGTCGACCGATTGCCGCCGCCGTTGATCCGCGGGCCCGCCGCGTTCCGCGGCGCGCGCCCGGGGCCGCCGGAGGCCGCCGGATCCCGCCGCGGGCCGCGCGCGTACGATCGTCGGGCCATGGAGAACACGGAGAACACGCCCACCGCCTTCCGCAGTTACGTCGCCGTCGGGGACTCCTTCACCGAGGGCATGTGCGACGACCTGCTGCCCGACGGCCACTTCCGGGGCTGGGCCGACCGCGTCGCCGCACGGCTCGCCGCCGAGCACCCGGCCGGCGCCTTCCGGTACGCCAACCTCGCCGTGCGCGGCAAGCTCATCGGCCAGATCCACGACGAGCAGTTGGAGACCGCCGCCGCGATGGGCGCCGAGCTGGTCACCCTGGCGGGCGGGCTCAACGACGTGCTGCGCCCGCGCTGCGACGTCGTCCGGGTCGAGGAGCTGCTCGGCGCCTCCGCCGCCCGGCTGCGCGCCACCGGCGCCACCGTGGTGATGTTCACCAGTACCGACCCGACGCGCCGGATGGCCGGCTCCGCCCGGCTGCTCCCGGCGATCCTGCGGATGAAGGCCTTCGTGCACGAGCTCGCCCGGGACCCGGGCATCGCCGTGGTCGACCTCTTCTCCGCGCCCTGCTTCGACGACCGCAGGCTCTGGGGGGAGGACCGGCTCCACCTCTCGCCCGAGGGGCACCGCCGGGTCGCCGAGGCCGTCCTGGAGGCGCTCGGCCGCCCCGCCGGCTTCGACTGGCGAGCCCCGCTGCCGGTCGCCGCGCCGCCGACCCGCGGCGAGCGGCTGGCCGCCGACGCCCGCTGGGCCCGCACCCACCTCGGCCCGTGGATCGGCCGCCGGCTCACCGGCCGCTCCTCCGGCGACGGCCGCCCGCCCAAGCGCGCGGAACTGCTGCCCTACGAGGGCTGAGGCGGGTCGCGGGGACGTCAGCCGCGGAAGAGGTTGTGGCCCACGTCCGACGGCACCTCGTCCTGGTACGGGGTGGAGTCCGGGCCGGGCACCTGCTCGCCCGGGACCGGCTCGGTGCCCTCCCGGTGCAGCAGGTGGACGCCGTCCTCCGACCAGACCGTCCGGTACCCGTGCGCCAGCAGCAGCTCGATCCGGGCCGCCTGCTCGTGGTCGGTCCGGAACGGGAAGGACCGCTTGTCCGCGCGGATCAGCACGTACTCGCGCCCGCGCGGCTTCTCGTCGACCAGCACCACGTCCGCCCGGGCGGTCAGCCGCGGCGCCGCCTGGTTGTCGGCCTCGACGGAGGCGCCGTCCGGGACCAGCGCCGCGCCGCGCAGCAGCGCCGCCTCGCTCGCCTTCGGCTGCCAGTAGGCCGGCACGAACAGGTTGGCCACCCCGAGCGGCAGCGCGGCCGCGACGGTCAGCGCGGCCGCCGCCACGCCGAGCCGCCGGGTCAGCGCGCGGTCGTGGCAGCGGCCCAGCACCTCCACCGCGGCGACCAGCAGGATCGGCCAGAGGAACGCGTCGTAGTGCCGGGCGATCGACCAGTGGTTGGGGTTGCTGGAGAGGACCCGCTCGGCGAGCAGCGGGACGGCCAGGAGCACGGTCGCGGAGCGCAGCGGGAGGAGGAACAGGGTGCCGAAGAGCCAGAGCAGCAGCAGCGGCTTCAGCGGGGCGTCGAAGAACGCCGAGACCAGCCGGGTCGGGTCGGCCAGCACGTTGGCGACCGCCGAGCCGCCGTCCTCGCCGAGCGCCTGGTAGTTCCAGTAGTAGCCGGGCACGCCGCCCATCGCGGGGATCAGCTTCGCGATCGCCACCGCCGAGGCGAGCGGGCCGCCGAGCAGCAGGCCCAGCCCCCAGCGGACGGCGGGGCGGCGGCGGCCGGGGTCCGGCTCGCGGCGCGCCCGCAGCAGCAGCACCAGGCCGTACGCGCCGACCGCCAGGCCCATGTCCTCCTTGGTGCAGCACAGCAGCAGGCCGGCCAGCGCGGCCGCCCAGTACTGCCGGGCCATCCCGCGCTCCAGCATCAGCAGCGTCAGCGGCACGGCGAACGCCACCTCGTGGAACCCGCCGCGGGAGGCCACCAGCAGCGGCCAGCCCAGTCCGTAGGCGAGCGCGGCGAGGTCGGCGGCGCGGCGGGCGGTGCCGGAGTCGGCACCGGCGAAGCAGCGGTCGGTGATCCGGCGGATCAGCGGCACCCCGGCGGCGAAGCAGAGCGCCTGGCCGAGGAGCAGCGAGCGGGGGTCGTCCCAGAGCCAGTAGAGCGGCGCCATCAGCGCGATCACCGGCGAGAAGTGGTCGCCGAGGAGCGAGAAGCCGGGCGGGAACTCGTGGTGGAAGCTCTTCAGCGTCGACACCGGCAGGCCGAGGTGCGCGTAGCCGCGCACGCCCTGGTCGAAGATCCCGAGGTCGAAGCCGCCGAGCTGGAGGGTGGTCCACTGCTGGGCGCCGATCGCCAGGCAGACGGCGAAGCAGAGCACGGTGAACGCGACGGTGCGGGCGCGGTGCGGGAGGCGGAGGGCGGGCGGCTGTCCGGCGGCGGGCGTCGCGGTGCCCTCGGTGTCCGGGTACGGCGCCACGTCGTGCCGGGACATGCCTTGGTTCCTCCGTCGGTGCTGTTGTGCCGCGCGTGCCCTGGTGCCGCTCGCGCTCGGCCGACCACACTAACCGACGACCGCTCCGGGCTGTCGGTACGCTCTACAGCTGCACCACCAACCACCGCATCGTTGCGCCGCCGCATGGGCACCGCACCGTCGTACCCGGAGGATCAACAGCACCGTGAGCGTCCCGAGCCTCAACCTCGTCTCCGACTGCGGGAGCTGCTTCGGGCTGTGCTGCGTCGCTCTGCCGTTCGCCGCCGGGACCGACTTCGCCGTGAACAAGGCCGGCGGCACCCCCTGTCGCAACCTCCGGGCGGACTTCGGCTGCGGCATCCACGAGCGGTTGCGCGACAGCGGCTTCCCCGGCTGCACGGTGTACGACTGCTTCGGGGCCGGTCAGCACGTCTCCCAGGTCACCTTCGGCGGGCGCAGCTGGCGCGAGGCGCCGGAGAGCGCCGGGACGATGTTCGAGGTGTTCCCGGTGGTGCGGCAGCTGCACGAGCTGCTCTGGTACCTCGCCGAGGCGCTCACCTTCGCCCCGGCCCGCCCCGTGCACGGGGAGCTGCGCCGGATGCTGGAGGAGACCGAGCGGCTGGCCGGCGGCACGCCGGAGGAGATCCTGGCGGTCGACGTTCCCGCGCACCGGCAGGCGGTGGCCGAGCTGCTGCTCCGGGCGAGTGAGCTGGTCCGGGCCGCCGTCCCGCGCCGTCGTGAGCACCGGGGCGCGGACCTGTTCGGGGCCCGGCTGCGCGGGGCGGACCTGCGCGGGGCCAATCTGCGGGGCGCGCTGCTGGTCGCGGCGGACCTGGCCGGGGCGGACCTGCGGCTCGCCGATCTGGTCGGCGCGGACCTGCGGGACGCCAACCTGGCGGGCGCCGACCTCACCGACGCGCTGTTCCTCACCCAGGCACAGCTCAACGCGGCCCGCGGCGACGCGGCCACCCGCCTCCCGGCGGCGCTGAAGCGCCCCGCCCACTGGCCCGACACGGCCGCCGCCGACGCCGCCACAGGCGGACCCGCCCGCCCGCGGGGCGGTGCCCGCACGGGCACCGGCCGGCAGAACGGCGGCCGCCCGGGCAGGCCCCGGCGGCGCTGAACGCTGGTCCCGGTCCCGGCTCTGCGGCGTTCAGCGGTCCAGTAGGCGCAGCGTGGTGGGCGGCGGTGGAGCGCGCAGGGTGCAGGCGGCGCCGGTGAGCAGCAGCAGGCCGACGGCGGCCAGGGCGGCCGGGGAGTCGGCCGGGTGCAGGGGCCAGGCCCATGGGCGCGGGTGGCTGTCCGGGGACCAGCCCGCTGCCGAGCAGAGCAGGGGGACGGTGGCGAGTACGGCCGCCGCCGGGCGGTGGCCGATCAGTGGGTGGGCCAGCAGGGCCAGGCCGAGGTAGCCGGCGGTGTTGCGGGCCAGGACCAGCGCGAGCGCTCCCTGGCCGGCCGCGTAGGCGAGGCCGCCGCAGGCCGTCCCGGTGGCGGCGAGGGCGAGGGCGAGGCCGACGTCGAGGCCGCGCAGGTGTCGGCCGGCGACCGATTCGGTGCGCAGGTCGCCCCGGCCGAGGCCGTACAGCAGGGACACCGCCGGGACCAGGGTGATCACATGGGCGAGGAGGAAGTGCCCGGCCTGTCCGTGCAGGGCGGGCACCGGCAGCTCGCCGTCCCCGACCAGCAGGCCGGCGGCGAAGGTCCCGGCGAGGACGGCCGCGAGTGTCGGCACCGCGCGCGCCTTGCACCACCAGATCACTCCGCACCTCCTCCGGTGGCCGCCGCCGCGGCGGGCGGGAGCGGCGGGGGCGGGGTGCCGCAGTCGGCCAGGGCCTCGGCGGTGGCGCGGTACCAGGTGAGCTGGGTCTCGTCGGGCAGCCGGACCAGCCGGGTGGCGCGGGCCGCGTCGGTCTCGGTGAAGCGGCCGCCGATCCCGGCCGGGGGCACGGTGGTGCCGTCCGGCCCGGCCCGGGCGGTGAGCCAGGCGGTGGCCGTGCCGAGGGCGGCCGCGGCCGGGTAGGGGTCGCCGCGGCGGGCGCAGTCCGGCGCGCGCGGGAGCAGGCCGCCGACCACGGCGGGGGCGACGTCCCGTGCCAGGGCGTCGGTCGGGACGCCGAGCCCGGCCTCGCCCGGTCCGGGCCGGGCGGCCATGGTGAACCCTTCCGGGACGGCGACGCCGCGCCCGGCCAGGGCGTCGGCGACCCGGCGGACCTCGGTGCGGACCATCGCCGAGCGGGCGCCGCCGAGCTCGGGCCAGAGGCAGACGCGCGGCCGACCGTCGTCGCAGACCAGCGCGGCGGCGGAGCGGGCGCGCACCGGTTCGGGGCCGAGGTCCCGGGCGGTCCAGCCGCCCAGTACGACGCCGCCCGTCGTGACGGCCAGCGCGGCGGCGACGGCGAGCGGGGCGCCGCGTCGGTGGATCAGCAGGACGGCGGCCGCGCAGACCGCGCCGGAGAAGACCAGCGACCCCGCCACCGCCCGTCCGTCCAGCACCTGGTCCACGGCACAGCAGTCGGAGAGCCCGCCGCCGACCAGGTGCCGCGGCCAGTAGGTGTCGAACGCGGCGGGGTAGGCGTTCAGCACGAAGCTGCCGACCAGCGCGAGCGGCACGGCGGCCACCGGCGCCAGCACCCGTCCGACGACCGAGCCGACCAGGGTGTTGGCGAGCAGCAGCCCGGCCCAGACCGCGAACAGGCCGGGCTGCGGGACGCCGTCCGCGGTGCCGCCGGCCAGCATCGCGGTGCCCAGCGCGACGGCCATGCCCAGCCCGCCCATCACGGCGACCGGCAGCAGCACCGGTGCGCTGACGGCCGGCGCGGAGCGGACCGGCGAGCGGTCGAACACGCCGCCGCGCCGCAGCCGCCCGCCCTCCCAAGCGCCGCAGGCCGCGCAGGCCGCGCAGGCGAACGGCAGCGCGAGGCTGGCGTGCCCGGCGGCGGCGAGCCCGTACGCCGGGGTGACCCAGGCGGTCAGCTCGTCGCCGAGCGCGACCAGGACGAAGCCGAGCAGGAACGGGAGCGCCCGGGTGCCGGCCGAGATCCGCAGAACGGTGCGCAGCAGCACGTCACGTCTCCCGTTCGATCAGGCGCGCGTACGCGGCCTCGGCGGTCGGCGTGCCGGAGCCGCCGCGGGGTCCTTCGCCCGGTCCGCCGCCAGGTCCGCCGTCAGGTCCGTCGCCGGGCGCGCCGTCGGACCCGTCGCCGACCGCCCCGGCGCTCCGGCCGTCGGCCGCGAGGGCGTGGAACTCCTCGGCGGCGCCCTGGAACCGGACCCGGCCGCGGTCCAGCACCACCACCTGCCGGTAGGCGCCCGCGAGGTCCTCGGTCCGATGGGTGGCGATGACGATGGACACCTCGCCCGTCAGCTCCTCGACCAGGGACCGGAACACCGAGCGCTGGGCGGGGTCGAGCCCGGCCGTGGGCTCGTCCATCAGGATCAGCTCGCTGTGGTGGGCGAGGCAGCCGGCGATGCCCATCCGGCGCAGCTGGCCGCCGGAGAGCTGGTGGCCGGCCCGGTCGCCGAGCCCGGCGAGGCCGACCCGGGCGAGCGCGCCGGCCGAGGCCCGCCAGGCGGCGGTGCGCGACATGCCCTTCAACCAGCCGCAGTACGCGACCTGTTCGCGCACGGTGAGCCCGGGGACGGGGGTGATCTGCTGCGGCAGCCAGGCCACCGCGCGCCGGTAGGCGGCCCGGTCGCCGCCGCCCGCCGCCGGGTTGACGCCGTGCCAGCTGACGAACCCGCGGTGCGGACTCACCTGCGAGGCGGCGAGCGCCAGCAGGGTGGACTTGCCGGCGCCGTTGGGGCCGAGCAGGACGGTGGCCGGATTGTCGATCCGCAGATCGAGACCGGTGAACAGGAGTGCCTTCCGGCTGTGCTGGAAGTCGACGCGGTGGAATTCAAGGGCCATGGCGGGGTCGACGCATTTCGCTCGGAACGGGTGCGGGGGCGGGGGTCAGTACCGGGTGGTCACGGTGTCCACCCAGAGCCTGGCGCCGCTGCGCACGCCTTCCAGGACGAAGTAGTAGATGCCGGCGCTCTGGTCGCCCCATGTGGAGGTGTCGCAGTGGTTGCTGCGGTGGCCGTAGGACTTGTCGGGCCCGAAGACGTCCTTGTGGATCTGGAGGTCGGCGTCCTTGAAGTCGTTGTTGCCGGTCGCGCAGCCCTGGAAGGTGACGGAGGTGGCGACGTCGTCGCGGTCGGCGTCCTCCCAGCGGCGGGACTCCGAGCCGGGCCCCCAGTTGCTGATGTAGGACGTCCAGGAGCCCTCGGCCAGGGCCGGGCCGGCGCCGGTGAGGCCGAGGAGCGCGGCGGCGACCAGGACGCCTCGGACGAGCGTGCGGTCGATGCGGCGGGGGCGGTCGACGGGGTTCTCTGCGCGCATGGTCCGTCCGATCGTTTCGGTGACACCGCCGTACGGGCGGCGTCGTGCAGGCGGAAGGAAACGGGCGGAGGTTCGATCCGAACGGTCGCGGTCACCCGATCGGCCGAGCCGCCGCGGAAATGACCTTAGCGTGCACGAACAGGTGCCCAGCACTATTTTTTTCGGCCATTCGGCGCGCCGGGGCCGAGGAGTCGGGGTTTGGCAAGAGGCGGATCGACATTCGCCGGAAATTCCCGGGACCGGGCTTATCCGGTCGAATATCGATCCACCTTGACTGCTTCTGGTCTATTGGTCGATCGATTTCTTATTCATGCGATTGTCGTTCCGGTGGAGCGCTGGCCGGATCTCGTCGCCACCGGCTACGCCGTGAGCAGCCGGGCCCGCAGCCGGCCGATCAGCGCCTCGTCAAGACCGAGCTTGCCGGTGGCATAGGCGTGCACCGAGCCGTGGGAGGCGACCAGGTCCGCGAGCGCGAGCCGGATCACCTCCTCCGGTGCGCGCCCGAAGGCGGGCCAGCGCAGGGTGCGCCCCGGATTGGCGGCGCGCCAGTCGGCCACCAGCCGGCTGGTGACGAGCTCGGTGAGCGCGAAGTCGGCGGCCACGTCGTCCTCGCCGACGCCGAGCAGGGTCAGCACCAGGGCGGCGACCAGCCCGGTGCGGTCCTTGCCGGCCGCGCAGTGGAACACCACCGGCCGCTCGGCCCCGGCGATCAGCTCCAGGACGGTGCGGATCTCCGCCGCCCCGTCCTCGGCCACCTCGGCGAACCGGTCCGCCAGGTAGCGCCACGGGTCGAGCCCAGGGTCGATCTCGGCCTGGTCGTACGGCCGGTGCTCGATCGAGAGGTTGTGGTACGCGACCCCGTCCAGCTCCGGTATCCGCCCCCGGCGCTCGATCTCCCAGGGGTAGCGCAGGTCGATCACGGTGCCGATGTCCAGCGCCCGGAACCGTTCGAGGTCGGCGGCCGAGCCGAGCCTGCCGAGCGAGGACGAGCGGTACAGCAGGCCCCAGCGGACCTTCTGCCCGCCGGCGGCCGGGTAGCCGCCCAGATCGCGGAAGTTGTAGGGGCCCTCGAACTCAAGATGGCGTGTCATGTTCGCACCCTACTGGGGCCGTTCCCCGACCGGTCGGGCCGGACGCGGTGGCACCGGACCCGGTGGCACCGGACCGGGCGATGGGACGGTCACGGCCCGCGGCGGGAGGGTCTGGGCCATGATGGAACGGATGTGACGGGGCGCCGGGACGGCCGTCCGGTGCGGCCCGTGCACGCCGACCGCACGGAGGCCCCATGGAGCAGCACCGCCCCGACCGAGTCCTCGACCGCGCCCTCGATCGCAACCTCGCCACGTCCGCGGACCGGGCGGACTACCTGATCGAGCTCTCCAACATCGTGCGGCGGACCGACTTCGGCGGCTCGGCGCCGCGTTCGCTGCACCGGCTGGGGCTGGTGGTGGAGGCGCTGGTGCGGCTGACCGGGGACCGGCAGGTGGCGCTGTACTGCGTGGCCGACCGCAGTCTGCTGGGCGGGCGGAGGGAGTTCGCCGAGGAGGCGGACGCCCGGACGCTGGCGCGGTGGGTGGCGGAGGGGCTGGTGGAGGAGGTGCCGGACGCCGACGAGCGGGTGCTGGAGATCGCCGGCATGACCGGGATCCAGGTGGTCACCGCCGACTACTACGACGACCACCGGATCGAGCACCCCTGGATCCAGGGCAACACCTGGCAGTTCCTGCGGCCCGAGGCGGCCGGGCGCGGGGCGGTGCGGCTGGTGCCGCTCGACATGGGCTACCGGACGGGCGCGGAGATCTCCAAGAAGATGGAGCTGTCGGCGCTCAAGAAGCAGGGTCTGCTGACGGCCGCCAGCAAGCCGCTGGTCGAGGTGGTCGGACGCGCCTGGCGCTGCCCGGAGGCGCGGTGCGCCGTGTACAGCGTGCACCGCGGCGGGCGGGTGATGCTGCCGCGGATGCGCCGGGGCGTGCCCACCTGCGAGCTGCACGGGACGCCGCTGCTCGACGACGGGGCCCGGCCCGGCGCCGCGCAGGTCAAGGTGGTGCTGGACGGGGAGTGCGCGGCCCGGTACACGCTGGACGAGGGCTCGCGGACGGCGGTCGGCCGGGCGCCCGGTCCGGACGGGGACGGCATCGCGCTGCTCGGCCTGCTGCCGGTCGAGCGGGCGGCCCTGGTCAGCCGCCGGCACCTGACGGTCTCGGTGCGCGGCGGCGCGGTGACGGTGCGGGACACCAGCACCTACGGCAGCCGGGTGCGCGAGGCCGGTCGGCGCGGCCACCTGGGCCCGTGGGAGCGTCTCCCGCCGGGCGCCGACCGGCCGTTCCGCCCGGGCGACGAGGTCGAGTTGACGCCCGGGCTGGTACTGACCCGCAGCGGCCGCCGCTTCCCGGCCGAGCTGGCCGGTGCCTGGCAGTCCGAGGCAGCCCGCACCCCGCTGCCGCCGGGGGCCGCCGAGGCCACCCGTTACGTCCAGCCCTGACGCCGCCGTCCGCCCGTCCGCCCGCCCGTCCACGCGCCCGCGCTCACACGCTGCGGTCCGACAGGATCTCCTTGACGATGTGCCGGGCGTTGGCGGCCAGCGCCGGGTTGGTGGTGCGGTAGTAGGGCAGTTGGACGAGTGCGAGGGACAGCGCCCAGGCCCGGCCGCGCTCCCAGGTGGCGTCGTCGACGGCCAGGGAGGTGCGGAAGGCCGGGCGGGCGGCGGCCGGCAGCAGGCTCCAGGCCGGCAGCAGGTCGACGGTCGGGTCGCCGACCCCCAGCAGGCCGAAGTCCAGGACGGCGCCGAGGCGTTGACCGGTGACCAGGAGGTTGCCCGGGGTGAGGTCGCCGTGCACCCAGCGGGCCGGTCCGGTGTGCTCGGGCAGCCGCAGGGCCTTGTCCCACAGGGCGGTCGCCGTCTCGGTGTCGATCACCCCGCGCAGCCGTCCGATGGCGGCCCGGGTGGCGGCGTCCCGGCCGGTCAGCGGTCCGGCGCGCAGCGCGGCGGGGGCGTCCGGGCCCGGTTCGACGGAGCGCAGTGCGGAGACGAAATCGGCGAGGTCGTAGGCGAGTTGGACGGGGTTGGGGAGCGATCCGACGGTCGGTGCCGCGCCGTCCAGCCAGCGCAGCACCGACCAGTCCCACGGGTAGCCGACGGTCGGCCGGCCCCGGCCGATCGGCGCGGGGACGGGCACCGGCAGATGCCGGGCGAGGCGGGGGAGCCAGTACTGCTCGCGCCCCAGGTTCCCGGCCGCCCAGGCGGCGCGGGGGAGGCGCACGGCGAGTTCTGGGCCGAGCCGGAACATCGCGTTGTCCGTGGCGGTGAGCCCGACCGACGCGAGCGGCAGGCCCTTCCACTGCGGGAACTGGGCGGCGATCAGCCGCCGCACCAAACCGGTGTCGATGGAGGGTTCTTCGTCGTGCAGACGGTCGTGCAGGTGGTCGTCGTCGTGCATGTGGTCGGGCGTCCGAGCGGCTGCGCACATGCCCGGCACTGTACGCCGCGACGGGCCCCGCCCTCAGGCGGATTTCGAACACCAGGGTGGGAATGTGCGTACTTCGCGGAGGCATTGGGTTCCACGGGGGGCGCTCGGGCTCGCGGCGGCACTGGCGGGAGCCGCCGCCCTCGGCCGGGCCGGCCGCGGTCCGGGCGGACTGCCGGCCCTGCGCACCGGGCTGGAGCACCCCGCACTGTCCGGGACGCCGGTGCCGGCGCTGCTCTTCGTCGGAGTCCTGGCGGCGCGCCGGAGCGCCTCGTCGACGACGCGGGCTGAGGGCGGGAGCGGCCGGCGCGCCACGCCCGGGGTGGTGGGGCGGGGCGGGGTGTCGGGGGTTGCTGCGAGAATGCCCGGGTACGGACAGCAACTCTGAAGAAGGTGACCGGCTTCGTGACCACGCCAGTCGAACAGGCGGCCCAGCAGGCCCAGCAGGCGATCGAGCGGAAGATCGCCGAGGAACTGGGCGTCCGCGAGGGGCAGGTGAGGTCGGCGGTCGAGCTGCTGGACGGCGGCGCGACGGTGCCGTTCGTGGCCCGCTACCGCAAGGAGGCGACCGGCTCGCTGGACGATGCGCAGCTGCGCACCCTGGAGGAGCGGCTGCGCTACCTGCGGGAGCTGGAGGAGCGCCGCGGCGCCGTCCTGGAGTCGATCGAGGCACAGGGCAAGCTGGACGACGCCCTGCGCGCGCAGATCCTCGCCGCCGACTCCAAGGCCCGGCTGGAGGACATCTACCTGCCGTTCAAGCCGAAGCGGCGCACCAAGGCGCAGATCGCCCGCGAGGCCGGGCTGGAGCCGCTGGCCGACACCCTGCTCGCCGACCCCTCGCAGGACCCGGCGGCGCTGGCGGCCGGCTACCTGAACGAGTCGGTGGCCGACGCCCCGGCCGCGCTGGAGGGCGCCCGGGCGATCCTGGTCGAGCGGTTCGGCGAGGACGCCGACCTGGTCGGCTCGCTGCGCGAGCGGATGTGGACGCGCGGCCGGATGGTCGCCACCGTCCGCGAGGGCAAGGAGCAGGAGGGCGCGAAGTTCGCCGACTACTTCGACTTCGCCGAGCCGTACACCAAGCTCCCCTCGCACCGCATCCTGGCGATGCTGCGCGGCGAGAAGGAGGAGGTGCTGGACCTCGACCTGTCGCCGTACGACGGCGAGGAGGGCGGCGACCTGCCCGGCGCGAGCGACTACGAGCAGCGGATCGCCGCCCGCTTCGGCATCGCCGACCACGGCCGCCCGGCCGACAAGTGGCTCGGCGACACCGTCCGCTGGGCCTGGCGCACCCGGATCCTGGTCCGGCTCGGCATCGACCTGCGCGGCCGGCTGCGCGCGGAGGCCGAGGACGAGGCGGTCCGGGTCTTCGCCGCCAACCTGCGCGACCTGCTGCTCGCCGCCCCGGCCGGCACCCGCGCCACCATGGGTCTGGACCCGGGCTTCCGCACCGGCGTGAAGGTCGCCGTGGTGGACGCCACCGGCAAGGTGGTCGCGTACGACACGATCTACCCGCACCAGCCCGCCAACAAGTGGGACGCCGCGCTGGCGACCCTGGCCGCGCTGGCGAAGCGGCACGACGTCGACCTGGTGGCGATCGGCAACGGCACCGCCTCCCGGGAGACGGACAAGCTCGCCGAGGACCTCGTCAAGCGCCACCCGGAGCTGAAGCTCACCAAGGCGATGGTCAGCGAGGCCGGTGCGTCCGTCTACTCGGCGTCCGCCTTCGCCTCGCAGGAGCTGCCGGACCTCGACGTGTCGATCCGCGGCGCCGTCTCGATCGCCCGCCGGCTCCAGGACCCGCTGGCCGAGCTGGTCAAGATCGACCCCAAGTCGATCGGCGTCGGCCAGTACCAGCACGACCTGAGCGAGGTGAAGCTCTCCCGCTCGCTGGACGCCGTCGTCGAGGACTGCGTCAACGCGGTCGGCGTGGACGTCAACACCGCCTCCGCCCCGCTGCTCACCCGGGTCTCCGGCATCACCGGCACGCTCGCGGACAACATCGTCGCCCACCGGGACGCCAACGGCCCGTTCCGCACCCGCAAGGCGCTCAAGGACGTCGCCCGGCTGGGCCCGAAGGCCTTCGAGCAGTGCGCGGGCTTCCTGCGGATCCCGGGCGGCGACGACCCGCTGGACGCCTCCAGCGTGCACCCGGAGGCGTACCCGGTGGTGCGCCGGATCCTCGCCGCGACCGGCGGGGAGCTGCGCGAGCTGATCGGCAACAGCGGCAGGCTGCGCGCCCTGCGGCCCGGCGACTTCGCCGACGACACCTTCGGCGTCCCGACCGTCACCGACATCCTCGGCGAGCTGGACAAGCCGGGCCGCGACCCGCGCCCGGCGTTCCGCACCGCGACCTTCAAGGAGGGCGTCGACAAGATCGGCGACCTGGAGGTCGGCATGCTCCTGGAGGGCGTGGTGACCAATGTGGCCGCGTTCGGCGCCTTCGTCGACGTGGGCGTCCACCAGGACGGCCTGGTGCACGTGTCGGCGCTGTCGAAGAACTTCGTCAAGGACCCGCGCGAGGTGGTCAAGCCCGGCGACATCGTGACCGTCCGGGTGACCACGGTCGACGTGCCGCGCAAGCGGATCGGGCTCACCCTGCGGCTGGACGACGAGGTGGGCCGCGGCGGCGAGGGCGGCGGCCGCGGCGGCGACCGCCAGGCCCGCCCGCCGCGCCAGGAGCGCCGCGGCGGCCAGGGCGGCCAGGGC
>NZ_JBHVIV010000077.1:0-24200 GCF_042799475.1 Kitasatospora sp. NPDC057692
GCGCCGCCCATCGTGAACGAGGGCCGCACGACGACCGGGTAGCCGCCCAGGGTGTCGACCCCGGCCAGGACGTCGTCCATGGTGTGGCAGATCACCGAACGGGCGGACTCCCCGTGGCCGATCCTGGCGTTGACGGCCTCCACCACGCCCTTGAACAGCTCGCGGTCCTCGCCCTTGTTGATCGCCTCGACGTCCGCGCCGATCAGCTCGACGCCGTACTTCTCCAGCGTCCCGGCCGCGTGCAGGGAGATCGCGGTGTTCAGCGCGGTCTGCCCGCCCAGCGTCGGCAGCAGCGCGTCCGGACGCTCCTTCGCGATGATCTTCTCGACGAACTCCGGAGTGATCGGCTCCACATACGTCGCGTCCGCGATCTCCGGATCCGTCATGATCGTCGCCGGATTCGAGTTCACCAGCACGACCCGCAGGCCCTCGGCCTTCAGAACCCGACACGCCTGCGTGCCCGAATAGTCGAACTCCGCGGCCTGCCCGATCACGATCGGACCGGACCCGATCACCAGAACGGACTTGATGTCAGTGCGCTTAGGCACGCTGGCCCTCCATGAGCTTCACGAAACGGTCGAAGAGGTAGGCCGCGTCGTGCGGGCCGGCAGCTGCTTCGGGGTGGTACTGCACGCTGAAGGCGGGCACGTCCAGCGCCTGGAGGCCCTCGACCACATCGTCGTTGAGGCAGACGTGGGAGACCTCGACCCGGCCGTAGGGCGTGTCGCTGACCTTGTCGAGCGGTGCGTTCACGGCGAAGCCGTGGTTGTGCGCGGTGACCTCGACCTTGCCGGTGGTGCGGTCCTGGACCGGCTGGTTGATGCCGCGGTGGCCGTACTTCAGCTTGTAGGTGCCGAAGCCCAGCGCCCGGCCGAGGATCTGGTTGCCGAAGCAGATCCCGAAGAACGGGGTCTTCCGCTCCAGCACGCCCTGCGCCACGGCGACCTGGTGGTCGGCGGTGGCCGGGTCGCCCGGGCCGTTGGAGAAGAACACGCCGTCGGGGGCGACCGCGTAGACGTCCTCCAGGGTGGCGTTGGCCGGCAGCACGTGCACCTCGATGCCGCGCTCGGCCATCCGCTGCGGGGTCATCGCCTTGATGCCGAGGTCCAGGGCGGCGACGGTGAACTTCTTCTCACCGATCGCGGGCACCACGTAGGGCTCGGTGGTCGCGACCTCGGCGCACAGGTCGGCGCCCTTCATCTCGGGCGAGGACTGCACCCGGGCGAGCAGCGCGGCCGGCTCGGCCAGCGCCTCGCCGGAGAAGACACCGCAGCGCATCGCGCCGCGCTCGCGCAGGTGGCGGGTGAGCGCCCGGGTGTCGATGCCGCTGATGCCGACGATGCCCTGGGCGACCAGTTCCTCGTCCAGCGAGCGGCGCGAGCGCCAGTTGGAGGCGACCCGGGCGGGGTCGCGGACGACGTACCCGGCGACCCAGATCTGCTGGGACTCGTCGTCCTCGTCGTTCCAGCCGGTGTTGCCGATCTGCGGGGCGGTCATCACGACCACCTGGCGGTGGTACGAGGGGTCGGTCAGGGTCTCCTGGTAACCGGACATGCCGGTGTTGAAGACCGCCTCGCCGAAGGCCTCGCCGGTGGCGCCGTAGGCCTGGCCGTGGAAGGTCCGGCCGTCCTCCAGGACGAGCACGGCGGCCGCACGATCCGAGAACGGACGCTCCCGCCGTTGGTGCTGCGTGGTGGGGGCAGGTGCGGTCATGACGCGGCCTCTTCCGTCTTCTTCGTCGTCGTACGTGTTGCTGCGAGCCGGGTGATCTCCTCGACCCAGCCGGTGTGCTCGTCGGGGTGGTCGAGCCGGACCCCGGAGTCCAGTTCGGTGCCGCCGTGCGCCCAGGTGACGACGAGGATCCCGGAGGGGACGACCTTGCCGGCGATCCCGGAGTCCGTGCGGGCCCCGGTCAGCTGCCCGGCGGGGATCCAGAAGTCGACGTCACCGGGGCGCTGCACCAGCAGGCCGTGCTCGCCGAGGGTCAGATCGGCGCGGCTGCGGGTGCCCAGGCCGTGCGCGACGACCCGGTCCAGCCAGTTCCCGGCGGTGGTGGTGCCGTGGTACCGGCCGCTGCTCTCCAGAATGGTCCGTCCGGCCCGTTCCGGCACGGTCGGCAGCGGGGGGATGCCGGACTGCAGGGTGCGGCGCCAGTTCCAGCCCTGGCGCATCAGCCAGTAGACCAGGCCGATGACCAGCAGCAGGCCGACCGTCCAGCCGATGTAGCCGGACCAGTTGGTGACCCTGGCCTGCTCCTGGGCCAGCAGGACGGCGGAGCTCACGCGAGCCCGCCCTGCTCGACCAGTTCGCCGGCCAGCACGGTCGCGGTGCCGCGCAGGAAGGTGGCGTGCACCCGTCCGGGCAGGTCAAGGCCCTTGTAGGGGGTGTTGCGGGAACGCGTGGCGAAGCTGTCGGGGTTCACGGCACCACGGTACGCGGGATCGAACAGCACCAGGTTGGCGGGCTCACCCACCGAGACCGGGCGGCCGTGGCCGGCGAGGCGGCCGATCCGGGCCGGGCGGTGCGACATCCGGTCCGCGACGCCCTCCCAGTTCAGCAGGCCGGTGTCGACCATGGTCTGCTGCACCACCGAGAGCGCGGTCTCCAGGCCGACCATGCCCATCGCGGCCACGGCCCACTCGCAGTCCTTGTCCTCGGCCGGGTGCGGCGCGTGGTCGGTGGCGACGGCGTCGATGGTGCCGTCGGCCAGCGCCTTGCGCAGCGCCTGGACGTCCTCGGCGGTGCGCAGCGGCGGGTTGACCTTGTAGACCGGGTCGTACGAGCGGACCAGCTCGTCGGTCAGCAGCAGGTGGTGCGGGGTGACCTCGGCGGTGACGTTCCAGCCCTTGCCCTTGGCCCAGCGGATGATGTCCACCGAGCCGGCGGTGGAGACGTGGCAGACGTGCAGCCGGGAGCCGACGTGCGCGGCGAGCAGCACGTCGCGGGCGATGATCGCCTCCTCGGCGACGGCCGGCCAGCCGCCCAGGCCCAGCTCGCCGGAGACCTGGCCCTCGTTCATCTGGGCGCCCTCGGTCAGCCGCGGCTCCTGGGCGTGCTGGGCGACGACGCCGTCGAAGGCCTTCACGTACTCCAGGGCGCGGCGCATGATCACCGCGTCGTCGACGCACTTGCCGTCGTCGGAGAAGACCCGGACGCCGGCCGCGGAGTCGTGCATGGCGCCCAGCTCGGCGAGCTTCTTGCCCTCCAGGCCGACGGTGACCGCGCCGACCGGCTGCACGTCGCAGTAGCCGGACTCCTGGCCGAGCCGCCAGACCTGCTCGACCACGCCGGCGGTGTCGGCCACCGGGAAGGTGTTGGCCATCGCGTGGACGGCGGTGAAGCCGCCCTTGGCCGCGGCCCGGGTGCCGGTCAGGACGGTCTCGGCGTCCTCGCGGCCGGGCTCGCGCAGGTGGGTGTGCAGGTCGACCAGACCCGGCAGGGCGATCAGGCCGGTGGCGTCGATCTCGATGTCGGCCTCGGCGACCAGGTCGGTGCCGATCGCCCGGATCACGCCGTCGGCGATGTGGAGGTCCTGCGGGGCACCGCCGAGGATCTGGGCCTTGCGGATCAGGTAGGTGGTCACTGAGCGGTCTCCACGGAGTCGATGCGGGGGGTGTCGGTGAGAGTGGCTCCGCCGAGCAGCAGGTAGAGCACGGCCATCCGGACGGAGACGCCGTTGGCGACCTGCTCGACCACGGTGCAGCGCGGGGAGTCGGCGACCTCGGCGGTGATCTCCATGCCGCGGACCATCGGACCGGGGTGCAGGACGACGGCGTGCTCGGGCAGCTGGGCCATTCGGACGGCGTCCAGGCCGTAGCGGCGGGTGTACTCGCGCTCGGTGGGGAAGAACGCGGCGTTCATCCGCTCGCGCTGGACCCGGAGCATCATCAGCGCGTCGGTCTTCGGGAGCACCCGCTCCAGGTCGTAGCTGACCTCGCAGGGCCAGTTCTCGATGCCGATCGGCAGCAGGGTCGGCGGGGCGACGAAGGTGACCTGGGCGCCGAGCGTGGTGAGCAGGTGCACGTTGGAGCGGGCGACCCGGCTGTGCAGGATGTCGCCCACGATGGTCACCCGCCGCCCGTCCAGCCCCCGCCGAAGGGCATTGCCCGGCGAACCGGGGTTGAGGCGGCGGCGCATGGTGAAGGCGTCGAGCAGCGCCTGGGTGGGGTGCTCGTGGGTGCCGTCGCCGGCGTTGATGACGCTGCCGTGCAGCCAGTCGGACTGCGCCAGCCGGGACGGCGCGCCGGAGGCGTGGTGCCGGATGACGACGGCGTCGGCGCCCATCGCCTGCAGGGTGAGGGCGGTGTCCTTGAGGCTCTCGCCCTTGGAGACCGAGGAGCCCTTGGCGGAGAAGTTGATGACGTCGGCGGAGAGCCGCTTCTCGGCGACCTCGAAGGACGTCTTGGTGCGGGTGGAGTCCTCGAAGAACAGGTTGACGACGGTCCGGCCGCGGAGGGTGGGGAGCTTCTTGACGGCCCGGCCGGAGAGCTGGGCGAGCTCCTCGGCGGTGTCCAGGATGAGCAGCGCGTCGTCGCGGCTGAGATCGGCTGCGGACACGAGGTGGCGCTTCACGCGGGTTACTCCGGGAGGTGCGGTTCGGTGGACTGGGCGGCCAGGGCCCGGGAGCTCTCTTCACTGCGCGCGGGGCGTGACGCAGCGGCGAAGTCGCGGTCGCCGACGAGCACGGCGTCGACGCCGTCGCGGTCGGCCAGGCGCACCTGGACGGCCTCGCGCAGCGAGGTGGGCAGGTTCTTGCCCACGTAGTCGGCGCGGATCGGCAGCTCGCGGTGGCCCCGGTCGACGAGGACGGCGAGCTGGACGGCGCGCGGGCGGCCGATGTCGTTCAGGGCGTCGAGCGCGGCGCGGATGGTGCGGCCGGAGAAGAGCACGTCGTCGACGAGGACGACCAGCCTGCCGTCGATGCCGCCGGGCGGGATCTCGGTGTGCTCCAGGGCGCGGGCGGGCTTCAGCCTCAGGTCGTCCCGGTACATGGTGATGTCCAGGGTGCCGAACGGGATGTCCCGGCCGGTGATCTGGGCGAGCCGGGTGTGCAGCCGCCGGGCGAGGTGGACGCCCCTGGTGTGGATGCCGAGCAGCACGACGTCCTCGGCGCCCTTGGCGCGCTCGACGATCTCGTGCGCTATCCGGGTGATGACCCGGGCGATGTCCGTGCCGTCCAGCACCTGGTGCGGCGGCCGCGGCGCGGATTCCTGGTGTGCGGTCATGCCGAAGCGGACCTCCTTCCCCGCCTCACGGGACGGGCCTTAAAGGATGTCTGGAACGCCCGGCCTGGAATTCGGCGCGGGCTCCGGTCATCCTACCGCGTCATTCGCGGCCAACCGACGGCCATCATTCCGCTCCCCGCGGTTCACGCACCGGCCGCACCGGTGATGCGGCCCATTCGCACGACTGCCCCATTCGGCTTGACGCAACTACCTCACTCTACGTAACCTCACAGTGAGTTACGAGACAGACGTCGAACCCACCGGTAGCGGCGTCGGCAATCGCCCGTGACCCACCACTGAACGCGAAGCAATCTCGTCCGGGGAGATCAATGTCCAGCGACTACGCGAAGCAGCTCGGAGGCAAGCTCCGAGCCATCCGCACTCAGCAGGGGCTCTCCCTGCACGGTGTCGAGGAGAAGTCCCAGGGGCGCTGGAAGGCAGTCGTCGTCGGCTCGTACGAGCGCGGCGACCGTGCGGTCACCGTGCAGCGGCTGGCCGAACTGGCGGAGTTCTACGGGGTCCCGGTGCAGGAGCTGCTGCCCGGCGGGACGCCCGGTGGCGCGGCCGAGCCGCCGCCGCGCCTGGTCCTCGACCTGGAGAGACTGACCCAGGTTCCGTCCGAGAAGGCCGGCCCGCTGCAGCGCTACGCGGCGACCATCCAGAGCCAGCGCGGCGACTACAACGGCAAGGTGCTGTCGATCCGCCAGGACGACCTGCGCACCCTGGCCGTGATCTACGACCAGTCGCCGTCGATCCTCACCGAGCAGCTGATCTCCTGGGGCGTGCTCAACCCCGACGCGCGCCGCGCGGTGCGCGAGGAGGAGGCGAGCTGAGGCTCGCCGCACCGGCTCCCGCCGGCCTCTCCGTCGGCCTCCGGCCCGCGGGGGCGGCGGACAACAGCAGAAACGTCACGGCGCGGCCCCCGCGAGGGGTGCCGCGCCGCGGCGCCCTCCGGCCCGCCGGGGGCGTGCCGGGCACGCCTCAGCAGACCGTCTCCAGCCGGTAGCCCGGCTCGGCGGCCACGCCGTCCAGCCGCACCGGCCCGGCGGCGGGCGCCCAGACCCGGCCCTCACTGGCCCAGGCCCAGGCCGTCGCCAGGTACTCGCCGCAGGCCGCCGCGGTCCCCTGGGCGCCGTGCAGCACCGCGAGGCCGGGCAGCTCGCGGGCCAGCCCGGCGCAGAACACCGCGCAGAGCAGTTCGAGGTCCTCGTCGTTGATCCGGACCACGCCGTCCTCCCACTGGAGCACCCGGGCCGCCGCGGACAGCCGCCCGCCGGGCGCGTCCACCGACAGCCGCAGCTCGTAGACCCCGCTGCCGGCGCCGAGCAGCATCCGGCGGAACACCTCGGCGCCCTGCTCGTAGGCGCCCTGCACGGTCTCGTCGCGCTCCCCGTACAGCCGGCCGTCGAGCAGCAGGTCGGCATGGCGCAGGGTCAGGCCGTTCTCGCGGGCCCGGGCCAGCCGGGGGACGAAGTCGCCGGCCAGCTCCTCGCCCTGGTAGGCGAGCAGCTGGGTGCGCAGCGCCGGGTTGAGCAGGTAGCGGTCACGGGCGACCGGCTCGGCCGGGTCGAGGCCGTGCAGCAGACAGAACTCCGCGAAGTCCTGCGGGTGGAACATCCGGGCCCGGACGGTGTCGAAGCGGCGCCGGGCGTCGGCGAGCAGCTCGGCGGTCTCCCGCAGGTACTGCTCGTGGTCCGGCGCGTCGGACAGCCGCCAGGCGCGGGCCTGTTCGAAGTCCTCGGGGCTGGTGAGCACGCCGATCACGAAGGCCTGGCCGGCGCCCTCGGCCCGCTGCCGCTCGCAGACGCCGTCGCGGTCGGCGGCAGCGCGCGAGCGGGCCCGGGGGCGGGAACCCGCGGCGGTGCAGTCGGGGGTGCGGCGGGCGCGGCCGTTGCGGCTCATCGGGGCTCCTCGGGCGGGGCGGGCGGGTCGGACGGGTCGGCGGCGGGTGGCACCGCCGACCATGTCCTCCCCAGCCCCGCGTGGCGCACACGTACGACGTGTCACAGGACTGTAACCGAGGGTGAATCGGATGTTTGGGGTCACGCACGGTTGTGCGGTTCGCCGCTCACGCCCCGCGCGTCCGGCTCACGCGCGGCGCACCCGTCACTCGCCGTGCACGCCCGCTCACGAGCATCCCGGAGCGGGCGGGCGGGTCACCGCGGCACCCGCGCCAGCTGGCGGGACTGGGCGACCAGGCGGCCGGTCTCGTCCCAGACCTCGGCGTCCTCCTCGAAGTACCCGCCGGCCAGGTTCCGGGTGGCGTGGACCAGCCGCAGCCAGCCCGGCGCGGGCTTGGCGCGCAGGTGCACGGTCAGCTCGACGGTCGGCGCCCAGCCGGGCATCCCGAGGTCGAAGGTGACCGGCGGCAGGGCGTCGGCGGCGAGCAGGAGCAGCAGCGGGTCGGGGCCGCGGCCGTCGGCGAGCCGGAACCAGCCCTGGATCCGGCCGGCGCCGGAGGGCTGCCCGAGCGCCCAGCCGACGGTGGCCGGGTCGAGCCGCATGTCGAACCGCTCCAGCAGGGCGGCCTGGGTGAGCAGCTCCTTGGGCGCGTGCTCGACCCCGATGCACTGGTCCGGCGGCGGCAGCTGCGGCGCGACGGCGGTGGTGCGCACCTCGCCGTCCTGGACGGCGAGGTCGCCGTGGCTGGCCACCACCCGCAGCCGCTCCACGCCGTCCTGGCTGAGCGAGGCGGTGCCGGTGGACAGCGAGCGGCCGGTGCGGATCACCTCGGTGCGCACGGTGGCCGGGCCGGGGGTGGCGGCGGAGAGGTAGTAGCCGCTGATCGAGACCGGGTCGGCGTGCCCGGCGCTCTCCGGGCGGGCGGTGTGCGCGAGCGTGAGCGCGTGGCCGGCCACGGCCAGCAGCAGTCCGCCGTTGACGCCGCCGCCGATCTGCCAGCCGGAGCCGAGTTCGCCGTCGTAGCGGCCGGGCTCGTCCGGGTGCGGGGTGAGGGCGATGCCCTGGTCGAACTCGCTGCGGATCGCCGTGGTCATGGGAGGTGGCCTGCCCTTCGCTGCGGGGTCGCCGACGGGTGCGGGCCGCCGGAACGCCGGGTTACTGACGAGTAGGCACCACCATACGCCGCCGGGGTGACCACGCACGACGGCCGCCGGACCGTTTCCGGTCCGGCGGCCGTCGGCGCGGCGTGCGCGGAGTCAGCGGCGGATGCTGGGCTTCAGCTCCAGGAAGCGGGCCAGCAGACCGTTGACGAAGGCCGGGGAGTCGTCGGTGGAGTACTCCTTGGCGATCTCCACGGCCTCGTCCAGGACGACCGCGTCCGGGACGCGGTCCTCCCAGATCAGCTCGTACGCGCCGAGCCGCAGGACGTTGCGGTCCGCGATCGGCATCCGGTCGAGCGTCCAGCCGACCGCGTACTCCGAGATCAGCTCGTCGATCCGGCGGGCGTGCTGGACGTAGCCCTCGACCAGCTCCATGGTGTACTCGCCGACCTGCGGGGTGCCCTCGTCCGGCTTGGGCTCCCGGGCCCGGGCCACCCAGTCGGCGAGGACCGTGAGCGGGTCGACCCCGCGGTGGTCGGCCTCGAACAGGATCTGGAAGGCTCGCGTGCGGGCCTTGGTGCGTGCGGACGACACGGACTTACTTCACCCGGCCGAGGTAGCTGCCGTCGCGGGTGTCGACCTTGACCTTCTCGCCGGTGGTGATGAAGAGCGGCACCTGGATCTCGGCGCCGGTCTCCAGCTTCGCCGGCTTGGTGCCACCGGTGGAGCGGTCGCCCTGGACGCCCGGCTCGGTCTCGGCGATGACGAGCTCGACCGCGGCCGGGAGCTCGATGTAGAGCACCGAGCCCTCGTTCACGGCGACGAGCGCGTCGAAGCCCTCCAGCAGGTACTTGGCGGCGTCGCCCACGACGGCCGGCTCGATGGCCAGCTGGTCGTAGGTGTCCATGTCCATGAACACGAAGTTCTCGCCGTCCTTGTACGAGAACTGCATGGTGCGCTTGTCGACGTTGGCGGTCTCGACCTTGGTGCCCGCGTTGAAGGTCTTGTCGACGACCTTGCCCGTCAGGACCTCCTTGAGCTTGGTACGCACGAAGGCCGGGCCCTTGCCGGGCTTGACGTGCTGGAACTCGACGACGGACCAGAGCTTGCCGCCCTCCAGCTTGAGGACCATGCCGTTCTTGAGATCGTTCGTGGAAGCCACGGGCGCACTTACTCCTGGATATAGCTGTCAAGGAACCAAGGGGTCGCGTCCTGCGGCACAGCCGTGTCACAGGGCGAGGAGCTCCTTGGTGGTGATGGTGAGC
Organism: Kitasatospora sp. NPDC057692; assembly: GCF_042799475.1. NCBI lineage: Bacteria > Bacillati > Actinomycetota > Actinomycetes > Kitasatosporales > Streptomycetaceae > Kitasatospora > Kitasatospora sp. NPDC057692. The sequence continues at coordinate 9,493 of NZ_JBHVIV010000077.1, forward strand.
AGCTCGGGCCCGCCCTCATCCAAGGGGCGCACGACGAGCGTGTCCTCGATCCGGACCCCGCCCCGCCCCGGGAGGTGGACCCCCGGGCCGACGGTGACCGGTACGCGGCTGTCCAGTTTACCCATGTCCGTGGGGCCGAGGCGCGGGGCCTCCCGGATCTCCAGGCCGATGCCGTGGCCGACCGGGTGCGGCGAGGCCTCGGTGTGACCGGCCGCCCCGAGGATCTCCCGCGCGGCCCGGTCGGGCACGCACTGCTCCACCCCCGGCCCGAGCGCCTCCCGCCCGGCCCGCTGGGCACGGAACACCAGCCGGTGCAGTTCGACCTGCCAGGGCGCCGGGGCCGCGCCGATCACGAAGGTCCGGGCGGTGGACACCCCGTAGCCGCGGTACTGCGCGCCGAGCACCACGGTCAGGAAGTCGCCCTCCTCCACCCGCCGGTCGGTGGGCTGGTGGGCCGGCTGGCCGGAGTGCGAGCCGGTGCCGACCGAGACCGGGAAGGCCGCCCGGTCCGCGCCGTGGTCGATCATCCGGCGCTCCAGCTCCATCGCCAGGTGCCGCTCGGTGCGGCCCACCAGGATCGACTCCAGCAGCTCGCCGAGCGCCTGGTCGGCGATCTCCGCGGCGATCCGCAGGTCGGCGATCTCGTGCTCGTCCTTGACCACCCGCAGCCGCTCCACCGCCTGGCCGACGTCCGCCAGCCGCACCCCCTCGGCCAGCCCGGCCACCGCCCGGTGCCGGGTGACCGTCAGGTCGTGCTCCTCCACCGCCAGCCCGGCCACCCCCAGCCGCGCCGCCGCCGCGGCCGCCGCCAGCGCGGTGTCCGACCCGGCCGCCACCGGCAGCCGGGTGACGTCGGGCGCGATCAGGTGCTCGCCGGTGTCGTCCGGCGGCAGGTCGTCCGGCAGCGCCAGCAGCACCCGGTCCCGGGTCAGCAGCAGGGTCGCCCCGCACGGCGGGCACCCGGTCAGGTACCGCACGTTCGCCGCGCGGGTGACCAGCGCCGCGTCGGCCCCGGACGCACCGCAGTGCTCCCGCAACCGCTCCCGGCGGCCCGCGTACGCATCAGCCATGCGTCGAGCCTACGAACCCCTCCCCCGATCCGCCCGCCGAACGCCCCCACCCGGGCCGCCCCGCGGCGGCTACCGTTCGCCGTCCGCGGCCTTCGGGCTCCACTTCCGCTCCACCCCGGCCAGCCGCCAGTACGCGATGGCCGCGGCCCAGACCACCACGAAGAGGCCGACGATCGCATAGCCGACGTTGTCCAGCGAGATGTCCGCGATCCAGCCGGTCACCGGGTCGGTGAGGTCCAGCTTCTCGTGCAGCACGCCGACCAGCTCGATGGTGCCGATCAGGAAGGCCACCGCGATGGACAGGCCGGTGATGGTCAGGTTGTAGTACACCTTGCGGACCGGGTTGGAGAACGCCCACTGGTAGGCGAAGTTCATGAAGGTGCCGTCCAGCGTGTCGAACAGGCTCATCCCGGCCGCGAACAGCAGCGGCAGGCAGACGATCGCGTACCACGGCAGACCGGAGGCGGCGCCCGAGCCGGCCATCACCATCAGCGTGACCTCGGTGGCGGTGTCGAAGCCCAGGCCCAGCACCATCCCGACCGGGAACATCTGCCCGGGCCGGGTGATCGAGCGGGTCGCCCGGTTCAGCACCCGGGCCATCAGGCCGCGGGAGTCCAGGTGCGCCTCCAGCTCGGACTCGTCGAACTTCCCGGCCCGCATCGAGCGGAACACCCTGAGGATGCCGAACAGCGCCGCCAGGTTGAGCGCGCCGATCAGGTAGAGGAAGGCGCCGGAGGCCGAGGTGCCGACCAGGCCCAGCCACTGGTGGGTGGTCGACTCGTCGTCCATCAGCGTGTTGGCCAGCTGCGCGCCGCCCGCCACCAGGGCGGCCATCAGCACCACCATCGAGGAGTGCCCGAGCGCGAACCAGAAGCCCACCGAGACCGGGCGCTTGCCGTCCGCCATCAGCTTGCGGGTGGTGTTGTCGATCACCGCGATGTGGTCGGCGTCGAAGGCGTGCCGCATGCCGAGGGTGTACGCGGTGATGCCCAGGCCCACCCCGAAGACCTGGGTGCCGACCTCGTACTCCTCCGGTGCGACCAGGAAGATCAGGGTGCCGAACGCCACCAGGTGCATGGCGAGGATCACGCCCATCAGGCCGGCGGTGCGCAGGGTGTCCTCGCGGCGCCAGCGGAAGGCCGGCAGGGCGGCGGGCGGCGCCGCGGCCGCGGCGGTCGTGGCGGTTTCGGGCAGGGTCATCTGCGGATCACGCTCCAGCACCTCGTGGAATGACGTCGTGAGATGCCGCGGCCGGTCTCCTGGCTGACGGGGCTCCCGTACCCGCCTTCCCAAGCGCGCGAGGCGCCCAGTGGCGTCGTGGGTACGGACACTTCCCCCCGATCACAGTGGCGAGGGCCGCTCCGGACTGGGACCCCTGAGGGTCCGTCACCGGTCTTCCCGAGCACCACGGCGGGGAACACCGTAGGGGGCCCGGGAGGACACTTGCAAGACTGCGCACCTACGCAGGTGTTCGGGATCACACTCCTCCGCCTGCCAGAATGAGCCGTATGCATCTCGTACCGGCCGACCGTGCGGGCCACCGCACCATCGACGGCCACCGGGTCTGCGAGGCCATCGCCGCGATCGGCGACACCGCCCACGTTCGCTCCTGGGCCGACCGCTTCGCCCTCCTCGCCGACCCCGGCAGGCTCGCCCTCCTGCTCGCCCTGCACCGCACCGGCCCGCTCGCCGTCACCGACCTCGCCGTCGCCACCGGCATGCGCGACCCCGCCGTCTCCCAGGCCCTGCGCCTGCTCCGCACCGCCGGCGCGGTGGCCGGCGAAAAGGAGGGCCGCATCGTCCGCTACCGACTCGTGGACGCCACCCTCCGCCCCCTCCTCGACCAGTGCGCCGCCCCCACCCCCACCGCCGCAGCCGGCTGACCCCCAGCGACACCCCGCCTGCGGGCGAGCCGGCCCCGCTCACCGCCCCCGCAGCTCCCGCAGCCGGGCGCGGTTGCGGTCGGCCAGGGCCGGGTCGCCCAGCTCCTCCGCCAGTTCGACGAGCAGCACCCGCGCCGCCTCCTCCTTCTTCGGCTGGCCCAGCTCCCGCGCCCGCGCGGCGCTCAGCTCCGCCGCGCCGACCGCCGCCGCCGGCCGCTGCAGCGCCCGTTCCGCCCGGGCCTCGACCAGTGGCAGCCGCATCAGCATCGGGGCGTCGCCCTCCCGCCCGGCCACCGCGGTCGCCTCCCCGAGCACGGCCAGCCCCTCCTCCGCCCGTCCGGCGGCCAGGAGGGCCTGGGCGAGGTTGTAGCTCTGCACCACCTCGCCGTGCGGGTCTCCCTCGTTGGCCTGCCGGGCCAGGGTGAACAGCTCCACGGCCCGCTCCGGCCGTCCGTCAGCCAGGCAGAGCAGGCCGTCGGTCTCCCACAGCACACCGGCCAGCCGGGGCTCGTCCACCTCCGCCAGTACGGCGGTCGCGGCCGCCAACTGCTCGGCGGCGAGCGGGTACTCCGCACGCTCGTAGTAGGCGCGCCCGAGCTGGTTGCGCATCCGGATCACGGCGTCCGGCCGGTTGTCCCACCGGGCCGCCTCGATGCCGAGCAGATGACTCTCCACCCAGTCGCCGTAGTGCTTTCGCCCGTGGTAGAGCGGCCAGAGCGACTCGCACAGCCGCCACACCTCGCCGTGCCATCGCTGCTCGGCCGCGGTCCGGACGGCGCCCAGCAGGTTGGCCCGCTCGCTCTGCAGCCACTCCAGCGCGTCCGTTCCCGACCCGAACCCCGGCAGCGCCGCCGCGTCCGGGCCCTCCTGGAGCCGGAAGCGGTCGCCGATCGCACGGTCGGCCAGCGCCGCGCGGCCGCGGTAGTAGCCGACGATCCGGGCCAGCAGCTCCAGCCGGTCGGGCTGCTCGCGGACCGCCCCGGCGGCATGCAGCCGGACCAGGTCGTGGGCGCGGTACCGCCGCTCCGGCCCGTCCTCCGCCACGTCGTCCACCAGGTGCGCCGAGCGCAGGTCCGCCAGACCGTCCGCAGCCCGCGGCACCCCCACCGCCTCGGCCAGCTCGACCGAGACCAGCGGCCCGGGACCGACCCCCAACAGCCGGTAGAACGCACGGGTGTGCTCGGGCAGCTGCCGGTGGACGCTGTCCAGGACGTCCCCGACCGCACCCTCCTCGTTACTCAGGGACGACAACCTGCGCTCCTTGTCTGTCAGTTCGGTCAGCACCTGCTCCACCCGCAGGTCCTCGCGGTCGAGCAGCCGGAACCCCGCGGCGTTCAGGGCCAGCGGCAGGCCGCCGCAGAACTCGACCAGTCGTGCCAGCTCCGCGTCCGTCCCCCGGTCCGGGCCCAGCCAGCCCCGGACCAGCTCGCTCCCGGCGTCGGCCGAGAGTGGGTCGAGGCGCGCCACCTCGGCGCCGTCCAGGGCCAGCCCCGGCAGTCGGCGCCGGCCGGCGGCCACCAGCAGCCCGGTCGCGGGCAGCAGCGCCCGGACCTCGGCGGCGTGCTCGACGTTGTCCAGGAAGACCAGGACCCGGTGCCCGGCGGCCGTCGCGCTCCGGAACGCCGCCGCCCGCTCGGCCGGGCCGTCCGGTACGTACGGGAGCCCGAATCCGCGCAGGAAGCCGCCGAGCACCTCGCCGAGGTCCACCCCTCCGAGGTGCCGGTGGGCGGCGAGGTCCGCGTAGAGCTGGCCGCCCGGGAACTGCGCCGCCGACCGGGCCGCGAACTGGGCGACGAGCTCGGTCTTGCCGACGCCGCCGAGCCCGGTGAACGCCACGACGACCGGCCGGGCGTCGTCCAGTCGGTCCAGCGCCGCGTCCAGACGGGCGAACTCGCTCTCCCGGTTGACGAAGGCCCGGCGCGGGCCGCGGATCTGGCGCGGCACGGCGGGTCCGGACGCCGACATCACGACCGTGCCGGCCTGCACCACCATGCCGTGAACCGTGCCCGACACGGTGTTGACCGTCCGGTGCCCGTCCGTCATCCGCGCGTCCCCTCCGCCCCGGCCGGCTGCAGGGCCCCAGCCTACGGCCGAATCTGAGCCGGAATCAGGTGGCGGCGCGGGCCGGTTGGCAGGTGGGGCACCAGAAGAGGTTGCGGGAGGCGTGCTCCTCGGTGCGGACGTCGGTGGCGCAGATCAGGCAGGGCAGGCCGGCGCGGCGGTAGACGTAGACCTCGCCGCCGTGGTCGTCGACGCGCGGGGGGCGGTTCATCGCCTCGGGGGTGTGCTCGGGGCGGACGGTGTCGATGCGGCCTGCGCCGGCGCCCTCGCGCATCAGGGCGACCAGGTCGGCCCAGATCGCGTCCCACTCGGCGCGGCGCAGCGAGCGGCCGGGCAGCTGGGGGTCGATTCCGTGCCGGAACAGCACCTCGGCCCGGTAGACGTTGCCGACGCCGGCCAGCACCTTCTGGTCCATCAGCAGGGCCGCGATCGTCGTCCGGCTGCCGGTGATCCGCCGCCAGGCGGCGTCCGGGTCGGCGTCGGCGCGCAGCGGGTCGGGGCCGAGGCGGGCGGCGACGGCGGCCTTCTCGGCGTCGGTGATCAGCGCGCAGGTGTTGGGGCCGCGCAGGTCGGCGTAGTGCTCGTCGTTCTCCAGCCGCAGCCGGACCAGGCCGACCGGCTCGGGCACCGCGCCGCCCGCGGTGTCGCCGAAGGTGAAGCCGCCGTACAGGCCGAGGTGGACGTGCACCCAGGCGTCCTCGCCGAAGCCGAGGAAGAGGTGCTTGCCGGTGGCCTCGGCCGCGACCAGCTCCCGCCCGTCGATCAGCTTGGCGCCGTCCGCGAAACGGCCCTGCGGGCTGCTGGCGCGGACCGGCCGGCCGCCGAAGGCGCGGTGGTTCTCGGCGGCGAGGCGGTGGATGATGTGGCCTTCCGGCACGGGCGCGGCTCCCCCCGGTGGTTCGTTCAGGACCCGTCCATCATCGCAGCCGGCACCGACAGTCCGGCCGGGCCGGCGGAGCCGCTCAGCGCACCGGGATGCCCATCAGCCGGGCCAGGATCACCCGGTCGAGCTCGGCGGCGGTGGCGGCCACGTCGAGGTGGGAGTTGTCGATGATCGGCAGCCCGGAGTTGTACCAGCCGGCCATCCGGCCGTGGATCCGGGCCACCTCCTCGTCGCCGAGCCGGCGGTTGCCGCTGCGCCGGGCGTTGCGGCCGAGCACCGAGTCCAGGCTGGGCAGCAGCACCACCGGGATCATGCCGGGGCCGATGTGGCGCTTCCAGCCGCCGAGGCCGATGGCCGGGCGGTCGGGGAAGACGGCGTCGTCGATGATGCAGGAGATGCCGTTGGCGAGGTAGTTGCGGCAGGCGAAGCCGCATGTCCGGCGGGCCAGCCGGTACTGCGCCTCGGAGGCGTTGTTCCAGCCGGACTGCGGGTTGGCGAAGCCGGACTGCACCCACTCGCGGACGTCGTCGAGGCTGATGTGCGCGGTCGGGGTGGGGCGCCGCTCGGCCCAGTGGCGGGCGACGGTGGTCTTGCCCGCGCCGGCCGGGCCGATCAGCAGCACCGCGATCGGGCCGGTGGCCGCGTGCTGCTGCGGCGGGCGGGCGGGCAGCTGGACGGGCGCGCCGGACGGCAGCAGGAAGTGGCCGGTGGAGCCGGCGGGCACGGGCGCGGGCGCCGGAGCCGGTGCGGGAGCGGGCACGGGCGCGGCCGGCGGCCCCTGCGGGACGGCCGGAACGACCGGAACCGGAACCGTCGGCGGCCCGGACGACGCCGAGGCCGCGGGCGCCGCCGCGGACACCGCGGACACCGGGTACGCCGAGGCGGGCGGGGGCGGTGGAGCCGGCGGAGCGACGGGACGCGGGGGGACGGGGACGGGTCCACCCCCGGTGTACTGCGTCACGGCCACCTCCCGACTTCCTTCAGCGGGGACACTACACGCCGGTGCGGCGGTGGACACAGTCCGCCGCCGCACCGCCGCTGGTCACCGCCCCGGCGCCGCCCGGACGCCGACGCCCCGTCAGCCCGTGGCGAGCTGCTCGGCCAGCGCGCGCAGCGCCAGCTCGTACGAGCCGATCCCGAACCCGGCGATCGTGCCGGAGGCCACCGAGGCGATCACCGAGTTGTGCCGGAAGGCCTCCCGGGTGTACGGGTTGGAGATGTGCACCTCGATCAGCGGCGCGGTCCGCTGCGCGGCGGCGTCCCGCATCGCGTACGAGTAGTGGGTGAACGCGCCCGGGTTGACCACCACCGGCACCCGGCCGTCGGCGGCCTCGTGCAGCCACTCGACCATCGTCTGCTCGGAGTTGGTCTCGTGCACCTCGACCTGGAGGCCCAGCTCCTTGCCGAGCGCGGTGCAGCGCTCGACCAGCCCGGCGTACGAGGTGGAGCCGTAGACGTCGGGCTCGCGGCTGCCGAGCCGGCCGAGGTTGGGACCGTTCAGCACCATCACCCGGGTCACGAGGACACCTCCGCGTAGGCGGCCACCAGCAGGGACGGGTCGGGGCCGTCCAGCACGGAGGTCTTGCCGAGGCCGTCCAGCACGATGAAGCGGATGAGGTCGCCGCGCGACTTCTTGTCGATCTTCATCGCGTCCAGCAGCTTGGGCCAGGCGTCCGCGCGGTAGCTGAGCGGCAGCCCGACCGAGGCGAGCACGGTGCGGTGCCGGTCGGCGGTCTCGTCGTCCAGCCGCCCGGCGAGCCGGCCGAGCTCGGCGGCGAACACCATGCCGATCGAGATGGCCGCGCCGTGCCGCCACTTGTAGCGCTCGTTGCGCTCGATGGCGTGGCCGAGGGTGTGGCCGTAGTTGAGGATCTCGCGCTGTCCGGATTCCTTGAGGTCCCCGGAGACGACGTCGGCCTTGACCTGGATGGCCCGCCGGATCAGCTCGACGGTGTGCGGCCCGGCCGGGGTCTTGGCGCCCTCCGGGTCGGCCTCGACGAGGTCGAGGATGGCCGGGTCGGCGATGAAGCCGCACTTGATGACCTCGGCGAGGCCGGAGACGTAGTCGTGCCGGGGCACGGTCTCCAGGGTCGCGAGGTCGGCCAGCACGCCCACCGGCGGGTGGAAGGCGCCGACCATGTTCTTGCCCTCGGCGATGTTGATGCCGGTCTTGCCGCCGACCGCCGCGTCGACCATGCCGAGCAGCGTGGTGGGCATGGAGATCCAGCGGACCCCGCGCAGCCAGGTGGCGGCGACGAAGCCGGCCAGGTCGGTGGTGGCCCCGCCGCCCAGGCCGACGACCACGTCGGTGCGGGTGAACCCGGTCTGGCCGAGCACCGACCAGCAGTACGCGGCCACCTCGGCGCTCTTCGCGTCCTCGGCGTTGGGCACCTGGAGGGCGATCACCTCGTAGCCCTCGCCGAGCAGGTCCTCGCGGATCGCGTCGGCGGTGGCGGACAGCGCCTCCGGGTGGATGATCGCCACCCGCCGGGCCCGGGTCCCGATCAGCGGTGCCAGCTCGCCGAGCAGCTGGTGCCCGATCAGCACGTCGTACGGGTCGTGGCCGGCACTGCCGCCGACGTGAATCCTGACGGTGTCAGTCATGGGGGTTGTTCAGCTCCAGTGCTTCCAGTACGGCGTCCGCGACCTGCTCGGGGGTCCGGCCGGCGGTGTCGACGACGGCGGTGGCCACCTCGAGGTAGAGGGGACGGCGGGCCTCCATCAGCTCGCGCCAGCGGGCCCGCGGGTTGACCGCCAGCAGCGGCCGGGGGGCGTCCAGGCCGACCCGCTTGACCGCGTCGGCCTGCGGCACCTCCAGGAACACCACCGGCAGGCCGCGCAGCAGCTCACGGGTGGGCTCGGCCATCACCGCGCCGCCGCCGAGGGCGAGCACGCCCGCGTGGCCGTGGGCGGCGCCGCGCACGGCCGCCGCCTCCAGGGCGCGGAAGTGCGGCTCGCCCTCGTCGACGAAGATGTCCGGGATCGGCTTGCCGGCCTGCTCCTCGATGTCCGCGTCGGTGTCGCGGAACCCGACGCCGAGGCGTTCGGCGAGGACCCGCCCGACGGTGGACTTGCCACTGCCGGGAGGGCCGACCAGCACGACGACCGGTGAACTCATCGGACGATCAGGTGGTCGAGGTAGTTCTGCACGTTGCGCCGGGTCTCCGACACGTGGTCGCCACCGAACTTCTCGTTGACCGCGTCGGCCAGCACCAGCGCGACCATCGCCTCGGCGACGATGCCGGCCGCCGGCACCGCGCAGACGTCCGAGCGCTGGTGGTGGGCCTTGGCCGGCTCGCCGGTGCGCACGTCCACGGTGCGCAGCGCCCGCGGGACGGTCGCGATCGGCTTCATCGCGGCGCGCACCCGCAGCAGCTCGCCGGTGGACAGGCCGCCCTCGGTGCCGCCGGAGCGGCCGGAGACGCGCTTGGCGCCCTCGGGGGTCGGCACGATCTCGTCGTGCGCCTGCGAACCGGGGACCCGGGCCAGCTCGAAGCCGTCGCCGACCTCGACGCCCTTGATCGCCTGGATGCCCATCAGCGCGGCGGCGAGGCGGGCGTCCAGCCGGCGGTCCCAGTGGACGTGCGAGCCGAGGCCGACCGGCACGCCGTAGGCGAGCACCTCGACGACGCCGCCGAGGGTGTCGCCGTCCTTGTGGGCCTGGTCGATCTCGGCGACCATCGCCTTCGAGGCGTCGGCGTCCAGGCAGCGCACCGGGTCGGCGTCCAGCTTCGCCTCGTCCGCGGGCAGCGGCAGCACGCCGGCCGGGGCCTTGGCGGCGGCCAGCTCGACCACGTGGCTGACGATCTCGATGCCGCAGGTCTCCTTGAGGTAGGAGCGGGCGACGGCACCGAGCGCGACGCGGGCCGCGGTCTCCCGGGCGCTGGCGCGCTCCAGGATCGGGCGGGCCTCCTCGATCGAGTACTTCTGCATGCCGGCCAGGTCGGCGTGGCCGGGGCGCGGACGGGTCAGCGCCTCGTTGCGGGCGAGACCGGCGAGCACCTCGGGGTCGACCGGGTCGGCCGACATGACCTGCTCCCACTTCGGCCACTCGGTGTTGCCCACCATGACGGCGACCGGGCTGCCCATGCTCAGGCCGTGCCGGATGCCGCCGAGGAAGGTCACCTCGTCCTGCTCGAACTTCATCCGGGCGCCGCGACCATAGCCGAGCCGGCGGCGCGCCAGCGCGTCGGCCACCATGGCGGTGGTGACCGGTACACCGGCGGGCAGGCCCTCCAGCGTCGCGACGAGTGCGGGGCCGTGCGACTCCCCCGCCGTCAGCCAGCGCAACGTACCCAACGGAGCTCCTTCATCAGCGGACCGGCGCGGCGCTGCCGCCACCCGCCCGGGCGTGCCTTCTCCTCGAATCCTTTCATGCCGGACCGGTCGACCCGCCGCGGAGTCCGATCACCGGACAGCATTCGGCCGACCGGCGGACGGTTGTGGCCGGTCGGCGCCCTGCGAGGGGTCCCGTCCGCCCTGCCGCCGGGGTACTGCCCGGGTCCCGCCGGGCCGCCCTCAGCCCGCCGCGAGCGCGGCCTCGCCGGCGGCGCGGACCGCCGCGAGCGGCCCGGGGGCGCGTCCGGTGAAGAGCTCGTTCTGCAGCACCGCCTGGTGCACCAGCAGGTCGAGCCCGCCCAGGACGGTCGCCCCGCGCTCGGCGCAGGCCCCGGCCAGCTTGGTCGGCCACGGGTGGTAGAGCACGTCGAAGAGCGCGCCCGGGTCGGCGGTGAGCTCGCCGACGAAGCCGTCGGTCGCCCCGGCCGGGGTGGTGGCCACGGTCAGCGGGTGGGCCAGCGCGTCGGCGCCGCGCGCCCAGTCGGCGGTCCGCACGGCCACGCCCAGCCGCTCCCCGAGCTCCGCCATCTCGCGGGCCCGCTCGGGGCTGCGGACGTAGACGGTGACCTCGCGGGCCCCGAGCCCGGCCAGCGCGGCCAGCGCCGAGGAGGCGGTGGCCCCGGCGCCGAGCACCGCGGCGGCCGGCACCTCGGTGATGCCCCGCTCGCGCAGCGCGTTGACCAGCCCGGGCACGTCGGTGTTGTGCCCGGTCCGGCGCCCGTCGGCGGTGAACACCAGGGTGTTCACCGCCTCGACCGTCCGGGCCGTCGCGCTCACCTCGTCGAGCAGCGGGATCACCGCCCGCTTGAGCGGCATGGTCAGCGAGCAGCCCGCCCACTCGGCCTCGTCCAGCCCGGCGAGGAAACCGGGCAGCGCCGCCTCGTCGACCTCGAAGCGGTCGTAGCGCCAGTCGTCCAGCCCGAGCGCCGCGAAGGCGGCCCGGTGCAGGGCGGGCGACAGCGAGTGGGCGATCGGCGAGCCGAGGACGGCCGCCCGGTGCTTGCTGGTCACGCTGGTGTCTCTCCCGGTGCTGCCCCCGGCGGGGCGCTGATCACTTGGTGGTGCAGTGGATGGCGACCGGGTCGAACTTCTGGCCGGCCGCCGTGCAGTACGCCTTGACGTTGTTGGCGTGCTCGGTGTCCGTCTCCGCGAACAGGGTCTGGGTCGGCGACATCGCGATGAAGTACAGCCACTTGCCGTCCGCCGGGTTCAGCGTCGCCTTCAGCGCGTCGTCGCCCGGGTTGGAGATCGGCGTCGGCGGCAGGCCCGGGTTGATGTAGGTGTTGTACTTGTTGGAGCCGTCGTTGATGTCCGACTTGTTCAGGTTCTTGGTGCCCAGCGCGTACTGCAGCGTGGTGTCCATGCCCAGCTTGCCGTTGACCTTGCCCTTGTCCGCGAGCCGGTTCTGGATCGTCTTGGCCATCTTGGCGAAGTCGTCCTTGTTGTTGCCCTCGGCCTGCAGGATGCTCGCCTCGATGACCACCTCGTAGCCGGACTTGAGGCCGATCTTCGCGGCCTCGGCGTCCAGGCCCGCGTAGCGTTCCACGGCGTTCTTGACCATCTGCTTGAGCAGGTCCTCGGGCTTCATGCCCTCGGTGATCGAGTAGCGGGTCGGCCAGAGGAAGCCCTCGATGTTGCCGTTGGCGTACGGCGGCAGGCCGAGGTTGCCGACCTGCTCCTTGGCGACGGTCGCGGTGGTGCCCTTGGGCAGCTTCAGCTTGTCGTCGATCTTGGCGTAGGTGGCGGTGGAGGTCAGGCCCTCCTGGATGATCAGCTTCTCGCCGCCGTTGGCGTCCACCAGGAACTGCACGGCCCCCTCGGCCGACATCTCCTTCGGCATGCTGTAGGTGCCGTACTGGATGGTGGTGCACTTCACGTTCTTGTCGCACGCCGCGTTGAAGGCGTCGACGCTCTTCACCACGCCGGCCTGCTTCAGCGCCAGGCCCATCTGGCTGCCGGCCGCACCCTGCTTGATCTCCACGTTGACCGAGCCGCTGCCCGGGCCGGGGAAGTCCGGCGGCGGGCCGAAGTGGTCCTTGTAGAAGCCGTATCCGTACCAGCCCGCGCCGCCCATCGCGCCGAGCAGCACCAGGGCGACCACCAGGCAGGCGCCGCCGTTGCGCCGGCCCGACTTCTTGCCCTTCTCCTTGCGCTTCTTCTTCGCCTCGCGGGAGTCGTCCTCCTCGCCGAGGAAGCCGCCGTGCCCGTCGTCCTGCGCGCCGTCCTCGTGGTACTCGTCCTCGGCGTACGCCGCCTCGTCGCCGTCCCACCCGGCCTCGGCGTGCTCGGGGCCGTCGGCCGGCGCGGCCGGGTCGGCGCCGGCCTCCAGCGCGGCGGCCTCGGCCTCCCAGTCGATGCCGTCCGGCCCGGGCCCCGAGGGCTGCTCGGCGGCCGGCTGCCGCTCCTGCCGGGCCGGGGCGCCCTGCGGCGGAACGCCCTGCTGGGGCGCACCCTGCTGCGGAACGCCCTGCTGGGGGTGGCCCTGCTGCGGGTACCCCTGCTGCTGGCCGCCGAACGGCTGCTGGCCCATGCCCTGCTGCGGGTAGCCCGCCTGCTGCTGGGGGTACCCCTGCTGCGGCATCTGCTGCTGGGGGTAGCCCTGCTGACCGCCGTACTGCTGACCGCCCGGGTTCTGCTGGTCCATGCCCTGCTGCGGCATCTGCTGCTGCGGGTATCCGTGCTGACCGCCCGACCCCGGCTGGCCCATGCCCTGCTGACCCATGCCCTGCTGGTCCATGCCCTGCTGCGGCATCTGCTGCTGGGGGTAGCCCTGCTGACCGCCGTACTGCTGCTGGGGATGCTGCTGCCACTGCCCGTCCTGCTGGCCGGGGACCGGCTGCTGACCGCCGTACCCGGGGTCACCCGGATGCCACGGCTCGGAGCCCTGGGGGCCGTAGCCCCGACCCAGATCGGTCATTGATCCCCTTATACCGACGGAGACGACCGGAGGATCGGCCCGGTCGCCCGGGACGGCGTCCCGGCTGCTTGTCGAACCGGCGTGCTAGCGCAACACCTGGACGGAGACGCTACCGTACCGCAGTCAGGTGCCCGATCGGGTCGCCGCCCGCTCGCCCGGGGGGCGGGCGGAACCGCCGCCCGCCCCCCGGGGAACCCGGTCACGGAGCCCCGGGCGAGGCCGGGGCGGACGCGGAGGCCGGGGCGCTCGCCGACGTCGACGCGCCGGCCGAGGCCCGGTTGGCGTTGAACTCCGCGACGTTCTTCTGCTGCACGTCGAAGCTGTCGGTGAACCGGGTGTCCCCCGGCTTCACGGTCACGAAGTAGAGCCAGTCGCCCGGCGCCGGGTCCACCGCCGCCATGATCGCCTGGCGCCCCGGGTTGGAGATCGGCGTCGGCGGCAGCCCCGGGTGCTTGTAGGTGTTGTACGGGGAGTCGAGCCGGGTGTCAGTGACGCTGGTGTTCAGCGTGGAGCGCCCCATCGCGTAGTTGATGGTGGAGTCCATCTGCAGCGGCATGTTCTTCGCCAGCCGGTTGTAGATCACCCGCGCGACCTTGCCCATGTCCTCGACGTTGTCGGCCTCGGCCTGCACCATGCTGGCGATGGTCACCAGCCCGTACAGGGTCTGCCCGAAGTTGGTCGCGACCACCTCCGCGTCGTCCCGGGCGAACTCCTTGCCGGCCCGCTCGACCATCTGCTTCAGCAGGTCGACGGCGGTGGTGTCGTCGGTCACCGCGTACGTCGCGGGGAACAGGTAGCCCTCCGGGTTGCCGCCGACGCTCTCCGGCAGTCCCAGCTCGGCGAGCTGGTCCTTGGCCGTCTGCTCCGCGGTGCCCGGCGGCAGCTCCAGCTTCTTGTCGATCGCCGCGTAGATCTGGCTGCCGCGCCAGCCCTCGGGAATGGTCAGGCCGTTGGCGTTGGCGGGGTCGATCAGCACGGCGAGCGCGGCGGCCGCCGACATCTTCAGCCGCAGCGTGTACGTACCGGGCTGGATCCGCCCGGCCGCCGCCGCGCTGCCCCGGGCGGCCCGGGTGAACGCGAGCGAGCTGGCCACCACGCCGTTGCGCACCAGCGCGGAGGCGATCTGGCTGAGGCCGGCGCCCTCCGGCACCGACACCTGCACCGAGCCGGACCCGCCGCCCTGGTAGTCGGCGGCGGCCGGCGGCTTGCGCTGGCCCTGGATCCAGCTGAAGCCGGCCAGCCCGATCCCGCCGAACACGGCGATCAGCGACAGCGCGGTCAGCAGGCAGGCCAGCCCGGTGCGCCGGCGGCGCGGATCCGGCGCACCGGGGCGCGGCGCGGGCGCGCCCGGCGGGCGGCCCTCCGGTTCGGTCGCCGGCGCACCGAGGTGTCCGGGGCTCAGGCCGGGTGTGAGGTCCAGGTCGGTCACGGCGTCCCCTCGGCGGTCCGCGCGGCAAGCGGCGCGACGGCAACGGCAGAGGGGTGGGGGGGGGGGGGCGGCCCCCCCCCCCCCCCCCACGGCGCCACGAGAAAGAACGAACACCCCCCCCCCCCAC
>NZ_JBHVIV010000077.1:24210-43740 GCF_042799475.1 Kitasatospora sp. NPDC057692
GCCGGTCCCGCCGCCCCCGCGCCGCCCCGCGCGCCAAGCGCCCCCACGCCAACGGCAGAGGGCTCCGTGCGGACGCGCGTCCGCACGGACCCCTCTTCGGGACGTTAGAACAGGCCGGTCAGCCCGCCGCCTCGACGCTCTCACCGGGCGGGCGTCCGCTCACCCGTTCGGACTCAAGGGCGGTCTGCAGGATCACCACCGCGGCGGCCTGGTCGACCACCGAGCGGCCCTTCTTGGCCTTGACCCCCGAGGCGCGCAGCCCGTGGGTCGCGGTGACCGTCGACATCCGCTCGTCGACCAGCCGGACCGGTACCGGCCAGAGCCGGTTGGCCAGCCGGGCCGCGTAGCCGCGGACCTTCTCGGCCGCCGGGCCCTCCTTGCCGCTGAGCGAGCGCGGCAGCCCGACGATCACCTCGATCGCGTCGTACTCCTCGACGATCGCGGCGATCCGGGCCTGCGACTTGACGCCGGCCGGGACGGTCTCCACCGGGGTGGCGAGCACCCCGTCGGGGTCGCAGGACGCGACCCCGATCCGGGCGTCCCCGACGTCGACGGCGATCCGCCGCCCGCGCCGGAAGGGCTTCTCCTCGAACTCCATCAGAACGCGGACCCCATCAGGAGGCACGCTCCGCGACCAGGCCGCGCACCGCGGCGACGGCCTCGTCGATCGCGGCCGGGTTGGTGCCGCCGCCCTGGGCGACGTCGTCCTTGCCGCCACCGCCGCCGCCGAGGGTCTTGGCCGCGGTGCGGACCAGCTCGCCGGCCTTGATGCCGCGGCCGCGGGCGTCCTCGTTGGTGGCGATCACGGTCAGCGGGCGGTCGTTCGCCACGGTGAACGCGGCGACCACGGCCGGGCGCGAGCCGAGGCGGCCGCGCACGTCCAGGACCAGCTTGCGCAGCTCGTCGGCGCCGGTGCCGTCGGCGACCCGGGCGGCCACCACGGCGATGCCGTGCACGTCCTCGGCCGAGTCGGCCAGGCCCGCGGCGGCCGCGAGCACCTTCTCGGCGCGGAAGCGCTCGATCTCCTTCTCGGCGTCCTTGAGCTTGGCGAGCATGCCGGAGATCTTCTCCGGCAGCTCCTCCGGGCGGCCCTTGACCAGCTCGGTCAGCTGGGCGACCACGGTGTGCTCACGGGCCAGGAAGCGGTACGCGTCGGCGCCGACCAGGGCCTCCACGCGGCGCACGCCGGAGCCGATCGAGGACTCGCCGAGCAGCTTCACCAGGCCCAGCTGGGCGGTGTTGCCGACGTGCGTGCCACCGCACAGCTCCTTGGAGAAGTCGCCGATGGTGACGACGCGGACCTCGTCGCCGTACTTCTCGCCGAACATCGCGATGGCGCCGGCCTTGCGGGCCTCGTCCATCGTCATGACCTCGGCGGTGACCTCCAGCTCGCGGGTCAGCACGTCGTTGATCTTCTGCTCGACGTCGGTCAGCACGCTGCCGGGCACGGCGGCGGGCGAGCCGAAGTCGAAGCGGAAGCGGCCCGGCGCGTTCTCCGAACCGGCCTGGGCGGCCGTCGGGCCGAGCGCGTCGCGCAGCGCCTGGTGGGTCAGGTGGGTGGCCGAGTGGGCGCGGGCGATCGCCCGGCGGCGGTCCACGTCGATGGTGGCGTACGCGGAGGAGCCGAGCACGACCTCGCCGAACAGGACGCCACCCGAGTGCACGATCACACCCGGGACGGGCTGCTGCACGTCGCGGATCTCGACGACCGCGCCGGACTCCAGCCGGATCCGGCCGTGGTCGGCGAGCTGGCCGCCGCCCTCGGCGTAGAACGGGGTGCGGTCGAGGATGATCTCGACCTCGTCACCCTCGGAGGCCGCCGGCGCCGGGACGCCGTTCACCAGCAGGCCGACCACCGTGGCCTCGCCCTCGGTGAGGGAGTAGCCGGTGAAGACGCTGGCACCGGAGGTGTCGGCGACCTCGCGGTACGCGGCGACGTCGGCGTGGCCCATCTTCTTGGCCTTGGCGTCCGCCTTGGCGCGGTCCCGCTGCTCCTGCATCAGACGGCGGAAGCCGGCCTCGTCGACCTGCAGGCCCTGCTCCTCGGCCATCTCCAGGGTCAGGTCGATCGGGAAGCCGTAGGTGTCGTGCAGCTTGAAGGCCTGGTCGCCGGAGAGCACCACGCCGCCGGCCTGCCTGGTCTCGGTGACCGCGGCGTCCAGCAGGTTGGTGCCGGCCTTCAGGGTCTGCAGGAAGGCCGCCTCCTCGCCGACGACGACCGTCTCGATGCGCTTGCGGTCGGTCTCCAGCTCGGGGTACTGCGGGGCCATCGCCTTGATCGCGACGTCGATGAGCTCCTTGGCCACCGGCTCGGTGGCGCCCAGCAGGCGCATGTTGCGGATGGCGCGGCGCACGATGCGGCGCAGCACGTAGCCGCGGCCCTCGTTGCCGGGGGTGACGCCGTCGCCGACCAGCATCAGCGCGGTGCGGATGTGGTCGGTGACCACGCGCAGCGAGACGTCGGCCTTGTGGTCGGCGCCGTAGGCGTGGCCGGTCAGCTCGGCGGCCCGGTCCAGGATCATCCGGCTGGTGTCGATCTCGAAGAGGTTGTCGACGCCCTGCAGGATGGCGGCCAGCCGCTCCAGGCCGAGGCCGGTGTCGATGTTCTTGCTCGGCAGGTCGCCGAGGATCTCGAAACCGTCCTTGCCGTCGCCGTGGCCGCGCTCGTACTGCATGAAGACCAGGTTCCAGATCTCCAGGTAGCGCTCGCCGTTGACGGCCGGGCCGCCCTCCTCGCCGTACGCGGGGCCGCGGTCGTAGTTGATCTCCGAGCACGGGCCGCACGGGCCGGGGACGCCCATCGACCAGAAGTTGTCCTTCATGCCCAGGCGCTGGATGCGCTCCGAGGGCACGCCGATGACGTCACGCCAGATCTGCTCGGCCTCGTCGTCGTCCTTGTAGACGGTGATCCAGAGCCGCTCCTTCTCCAGGCCGTAGCCGCCGTCCGCGACGGGGGCGGTGAGCAGCTCCCACGCGAACTTGATGGCTCCTTCCTTGAAGTAGTCACCGAAGGAGAAGTTGCCGCACATCTGGAAGAAGGAGCCGTGCCGGGTGGTCTTCCCGACCTCCTCGATGTCCAGGGTGCGCACGCACTTCTGGACGCTGGTGGCGCGCGAGAACTGCGGCTTGACCTCGCCCAGGAAGTAGGGCTTGAACGGGACCATGCCGGCGTTGACCAGCAGCAGGGTGGGGTCGTCGGCGACCAGGGACGCCGACGGAACGACGGTGTGGCCGCGCTCCTCGAAGAAGCGCAGCCAGCGGCGGCGGATCTCTGCCGACTCCATTAGTGGTCCTTCCGGTTGGTGCCGCCCCGCGGCGGAAGCGCGCGTCGGGGCGTTTTCTCGATGGCTTGGGGGGTGGTGCGGGCATCGCCGGGGGACGACGCACGGGCACTGCTGGACGGAGGCAGGGCGGCGGCCGGGCTCCCGGGCGCCGCCGAGATAGCTCGGTACCGGGGCTCGCCGCGCAGCGCGCCGCGGCGGCGCGGCTCGACGACGGCGGTGCCGTCCAGTCCGAGGTCCTCGCGCAGCTGCTCCTCGCGCTCGGTCATGCCTGCCCGGACGTCCTGGGCGAACCCCTTGGCCAGGTCGCCCAGGTGCAGCGCGCCGCGGGCGGCGGTGCCGGAGAGGCTGTCCGGGGTGAGCCGGTGCACGGTCTCGTTGGCCTTGTTCACGGCCCAGACGGCGGCGCCGGCGCCGACCGCCATCCAGAAGATGCGTCGCACCATGCCGTCAGCCCCTCACCGCGCGCCGGACCCGGGAGAGCAGGCCGCTCTTCGGCGCGGTCGCGGCGCGCACCTCGGCCCGGATCAGCCGGGCCAGCTCCTCGCGCTCGGCGGGCTGGGTCGGCAGCGTGGCGGTGCCCTGCTGCTTGGCGACCGCCTTGCGCACGCCGTAGCTGAACGCCGCGACCTTGACCAGCGGGCCGCCGAGGGTGGCCGCGACGGTGGAGGAGAGCGCGTTGGCGTTGGCCGCAGCGTCCTGCACGTTGGCGGTGATCTCGTCCACCCGCTCCAGCTGCTCGTTGGCGCTGCGCACGGCGGCTCCGGCGTCGGCCAGCAGCGGCACGGCCTGCTCGGTGACGGCGGAGACCAGGACGGTGGCCTCCTTGAGGACCCGCGACAGCCGGACCAGCACGACCGCGAGCAGGGTGACCAGGACCGCCCAGAACACGGCGACGAGCAGGCCGGCCAGCTCTCCCACGGACACCTTTGCGCGCTCCCTCGCCTCACGTTCCATCGGGCATCCACGCCCTAGGGAACCCTATCGCGACCGCGCGGAGTTTCCGGACCGGGTTTCCCCGCGCGGGGCGCGCGGCGATCCGACCGGGTGTGCGATCCGCGCGCGTAACCTACCCGCCGGTCACCTCGTTCTGCCGGTCGGGCAGCCACCCAGGCGGCCCAGACGGACGGACGCCCGGGCCGGCCTGGCCCGGGCCTCGAAGCGGGGAGCAGCGTTTGGACGGGGAATCGACACCGCGGCCGGACCGGCCGGGACCGGGGCGGCTCCCGGCGGAGGTCACCAGCTTCGTCGGCCGGCAGCGCGAGCTGACCGGGCTGGCCCTGCTGCTGGCCGGGCACCGGCTGGTGACGGTCACCGGCCCGGGCGGGGTCGGCAAGAGCCGGCTGGCGCTGCGGGCGGCGGCCCGGGCGGCCGGTGCGTTCCCGGACGGCACCTGGCTGGTGGAGGTGGCGCCGGTCCGGGACGGGCGGCTGCTCGGGCACGCCGTGCTGGAGGCGCTGCGGCTGACCGACGGGACCGCGCGGGCCCCGCTGGAGGTGTTGGCCGAGCAGCTGGCCGGGCGCCGGATGCTGCTGGTGCTGGACGGCTGCGAGCACCTGGCGACGGCCTGCGCCGAGCTGGCCGTCGCGCTGCTGCGGGCGCTGCCCGGCCTGCGGGTGCTGGTCACCAGCCGGGTGGCGCTGCGCACGGCCGGGGAGCACCTGCTGACCCTGGCCCCGCTGCCGGTCGGGCCCGCCGAACCGGCGGACGCGACGGACCCGACGGGCCCGACAGGTGCGGCGGGCACGGCGGCCGTCCTCCCCGACGCGGTGCGGCTGTTCGCCGACCGGGCCCGGGCGGTGCTGCCGTCCTTCGCGGTCACCGCCGAGAACGCCGCGGCGATCACCCGGCTGTGCCGCCGGCTGGACGGCATCCCGCTGGCCGTGGAGCTGGCCGCCGGGCGGCTGCGGGCGCTGTCGGTGGAGCAGATCGACGCCCGGCTGGACGACCGCTTCCGGCTGCTGACCGGCGGCGATCCGGCGGCCCTGCCGCGCCACCGGACGCTGCGCACCACGATCGGCTGGAGCCATGAGCTCTGCACAATGCAGGAACGTTTACTCTGGGCCCGCCTCTCGGTCTTCGCCGGCGGCTTCGACTTCGACGCCGCCGAGTACGTCTGCACGGGCGAGGGCGTCGACCCCGACGAGCTGCTCGACCTGCTCACCGAGCTCGTCGCCAAGTCGGTCCTGCTGCGCGAGACGAGTCCCTACGGCGTGCGGTTCCGGCTGCTGGACACCGTCCGCGAGTACGGACTGCGCTGGCTGCGGGCGGGCGGCGAGGAACCCCGGCTGCTGCGCCGGCACCGGGACTGGTACCTGGGCGTGGCCACCTGGGGCGAGGTCGAGTGGTTCGGTCCCCGGCAGGCGGAGACCGCCGAGCGCACCGAACTGGCGCACCCCGACCTGCGGGCCGCCCTGGAGTTCTGTCTGGCCGAGCCCGGCGAGGAGCAGATCGCCCTGCTGATGGCCGGCACCCTCTGGTTCTACTGGGTCGGCTGCGGCCACCTCGGCGAGGGGCGGCACTGGCTGGAGCGGGCGCTGGCGCTCGACCCGGAGCCCACCGAGGCCCGCGCCAAGGCCCTCTGGGTGACCGGCTACACGGCCACCCTGCAGGGCGACCTGGCGGCCGCCCGGCCCGCCCTGGAGGAGTGCCGCCGCCAGGCGCTGGCCACCGGCGACGACCGCGCGCTGGCCTACGCGGTGCACCGGCAGGGCTGCGCCTCGCTGATCGGCGACGACCCGGCCCGCGCCGCCGAGCTGTTCGAGGAGGCGCTCTGGCACTACCGCACCATCGGCGAGCTCAACAGCAACGTGCTGATGGCGATGTTCGAGCTGGGCCTCGCCCACCTCTTCCAGGGCGACCGGGAGAGCGGCGAGCTCTGGCTCGGCCGGATCCGCGAACTGTGCGAGGAGCACGGCGAGCAGTGGGCGTACGCGTACGGGCTCTACGCGCTGGCGTACTCGCACTGGCTGAACGGCGAGGTCCGCCCGGCCCGGTCGCTGGCGCGGGAGAGCGTGCGGCTCAACCACCTCTTCAACGACCTGCTGGGCATCGTGCTGGCGATCGACCTGCTGGCGCTGCTGGAGACCGAGCCGGCCGGCCCCGGGGAGCCGGGGAACCTGCGCGAGGCCCGGGTGCTGCAGGGCGCCGCACACCGGATCTGGCGCGCGGTCGGCAGGCCGTTCTTCGGCTCGCGCAGCTTCAACGGCCCGCACCGCGCCTGCGAGGAGCGCGCCGTCGCCGGGCTGACCGAACAGGAGTTCACCGACTTCTTCGCCACCGGCACCCGGCTCGACCTGGACGCCGCGGTGCGCCGCGCGCTCGGCGGCGGCGACCACCCCGAAGGCCAGGGTCCGCGGCCCGGCCCCGGACCGCTGCCGCCGGCGCCCCGGCCCTCCCCGGTGGGGCGGTGAGGACCGCCCGACAGGCCAGGGAATAGTTGAATCTTGTCCGTTGCTGGAGCGGGCGGAACCACCGTACGGAAGGAGCACCCCGTGGCCAACATCGCCGACGAGTACCGCATGGCGAACTTCTACTTCGAATCCAAGGCGTACACCGACGCCGCTCGGATGCTCGAAGGGATCCTCGCCGAGGAGCCGGCCAACCTCTCGGTCCGGCTGCTGCTGGCCCGCAGCTACTTCCACTCCGCCCAGCTGCGCAAGGCCGAGGCCGAGCTGCTCCGGGTGCTGGACGCCGACCCGGCCGAGGACTACGCCCGGCTGATGCTCGGCCGCACCCTGGAGCGCCAGGGCCGCGCCGAGGAGGCCCGCCCGCACCTGCGGCTGGCCTCCGCGATGACCGGCGAGTCGTACTGACCCGACCGGCCCGCCCGGACAAGGGACGCCCGGACAAGGGACGAGCCCCCGTCGCCACAAGGGCGACGGGGGCTCGCTGGGTACCGCAGGTGATACCGCTCGCGGGTCAGCGCGAGTAGTACTCGACGACGAGCTGCTCGTCGCAGATCACCGGGACCTCCTTGCGCTGCGGCGCGCGGTCCAGGCGGAAGGCCAGGGCCTTCAGGTTGACCTCGAGGTACTTCGGGGTCTGGCCCTCGCCCGCGTTGCCACCCTCACGGGCGACCTGGAACGGGACCTTCTCCTTGCTGCGCTCGCGGACGGTGACCACGAAGCCCGGCTTCATCTGGAACGACGGCTTGTTGACCTTGCCGCCGTTGACCTCGATGTGGCCGTGGACGACCATCTGACGGGCCTGGTAGATGGTGCGGGCGATGCCCGAACGCAGCACCAGGGCGTCGAGGCGGGTCTCCAGCTCGGCGACGAGCGCCTCACCGGTCTTGCCCTCGGCCTTCTTCGCGCGGTCGAACGCACGCGACAGCTGCTTCTCGCTCAGGTCGTACTGAGCGCGCAGACGCTGCTTCTCGACCAGACGGACCTTGTAGTCCGAGTTCTGCTTGCGGCCACGGCCGTGCTGGCCGGGCGGGTACGGGCGGGCCTCGAAGTACTTGACGGACTTCGGGGTCAGCGGCACGCCGAGCGCACGCGCGATCTTGACCTTGGGGCGCTTCTGGTTCGCCATGAACCAAACCTTCCTTGCTTACGAATACGGCTTCACCAGGTGTTGACGGAGGTCGCACGTCGCGGCCCGGAGAAAACCCCACCGCCCGGGGGCAGTGTGATCAGCCGCTCTCCGGAGCCGGGCACGAGATGTGCTTGTCACACGGGTCGAACCGGGAAACCGGGTCACCCGCGACACCGAAACGGTGCGCGACGCTCCTGGTACGGACCTCCCGGAGGAGGCCGACGGCCGATGCCCCGCTGGTGCGGCCGGTCGGTCGGGGTCTCCCCCGCCGCCGTCCCGGGACACGGCACTCCGCCCGAGTATACCGGCAGATCACTCGCCCTTTGACCCGGGCTTCTCCCCGCCCTGCGGCCCGCCCTTCGAACCGCCCTGGGCCCCGCCCTTCGCGCCGTCCTTGGAACCGCCCTTCGAGCCGCCCCCGGCGTCGCTCCTCCGCTCGCCCCGCAGCCGCGCCCTGGTCCACTCCACCGCGTCCGCGTAGCGGGCCTCGCCGCCGTGCCGGGTCGGCCGGTAGTACACCTTGCCGTGCACCGCGTCCGGCGCGTACTGCTGGGCCGCGATGCCCTCCGGCAGGTCGTGCGGATAGCGGTACCCCTTGCCGTGCCCCAGCTTGCCCGCACCGCCGTAGTGCGCGTCCCGCAGGTGCGGCGGCACCGGCCCGGCCAGCCCCTGCCGGACGTCCGCGAGCGCCGCGTCGATCGCCAGGTAGGCGGCGTTGGACTTGGGCGCCAGGGCGAGCGCGACGGCCGCCTGGGAGAGGATGATCCGCGCCTCCGGGAAGCCGATCAGCGCCACCGCCTGGGCCGCCGCCACCGCGGTCTGCAGCGCCGTCGGATCGGCCAGGCCGACGTCCTCGCTGGCCGAGATCATCAGCCGCCGGGCGATGAACCGGGGGTCCTCCCCCGCCTCGATCATCCGGGCCAGGTAGTGCAGCGTGGCGTCCACGTCGCTGCCCCGGATCGACTTGATCAGCGCGCTGGCCACGTCGTAGTGCTGGTCGCCGTCCCGGTCGTAGCGGACGGCCGCGTGGTTGACGGCGGTCTCGGTGGTGGCCAGCGTGATGCTCGCCTCGCCCTTCTCCAGCGCCGCGCCGGCCGCCGCCTCCAGCGTGGTGAGCGCCTTGCGGGCGTCCCCGCCGGCCAGCCGCACCAGGTGGTCCTCCGCCTCCTGGCTCAGCTCCACCGCGCCCTCCAGGCCGCGCTCGTCGGCGACGGCCCGGCGCAGCAGCGCCCGCACGTCGTCGTCGGTCAGCGACTCCAGGGTGAGCAGCAGCGAGCGGGAGAGCAGCGGGGAGATCACCGAGAAGTACGGGTTCTCGGTGGTCGCGGCGATCAGGGTGACCCAGCGGTTCTCCACGGCCGGCAGCAGGGAGTCCTGCTGCGCCTTGGAGAAGCGGTGGATCTCGTCGAGGAAGAGCACCGTCTCCCGGCCGGTCATGCCGACCGCCCGGCGGGCGCCGTCGATGACCGCCCGGACCTCCTTGACCCCGGCGGTGATCGCGGACAGCTCGACGAACCGCCCCTCCACCGCCTGGCTGATGACGTGCGCCAGCGTGGTCTTGCCGGTCCCCGGCGGGCCCCAGAGGATCACCGAGCTGGTCGCCGCCGGACCGCGCGACCCCGCGACCAGCCGGCGCAGCGGGGAGCCGTCCTTGAGCAGCTGCCGCTGGCCGGCCACCTCGTCGAGGGTGCGCGGGCGCATCCGCACGGCGAGCGGCGCCCGGCCGGGCTCCTTGCTCTGGCGTTCCTCGGCGGCGGCGGTGAAGAGGTCCGGTTCGTCCACACCGGAAGCCTATGCGAGCCCGCCGACAGGCCCGGGCCCTACGCCTGCGGGACGTCCATCAGCACCGTCTCGAACTCCTCCAGCGAGCGCAGGGTCAGCCCGCCGGCCGCCACCCCGCGGGCACGGACCTCGGCGGCCGGGCCGCGCGAGGCGACCAGGGCGGCCCGGTCGGCGAACAGGCCGCCGACCGCGCCGCGCTCGTCCTCGGCGCCGAGCAGCATCGAGCCGCCGAGGAAGCCGTCGATCCGCTGCAGCGCCGGCAGGCCGTCCTCCCGGTAGCGGGCGGCGACCCGCTCGGCGTTCGCCAGGTCGACGTCGAACCGCACGAGCCGGAACCACGACCCCGGCGGGGCCACCGAGGCCTCCCAGACCACCGCGGCCTCCCAGACGTCGACGGTCGCCGTTCCGGCGAACGGGGCCAGCAGCTCGTCGCGCCGGCCGCGCAGCCGCTCGAAGCTGTCCCGCTCGTTCTGCCGGTCCGCCCACCACGAGCCCATCGTGATGATGCCGATCTCCCGGTCGGCGAAGAGGCCGTAGCCCCGGTAGCCGGGCTGCCCGGACAGCAGGCCGACCGCCTCGGCGCGCAGCCCGTCCAGGGCCCGTTCGATCAGCGCGGGATCGCCGGTGAAGTAGCCGGTGCGAACGAACATGGGCGGTTCTCCTGACCTCGTCCGGGCGCCCCCGGGCGCCGGGGCCGTCCCGAGCACCTCCATCGGACGGCCGCGCGGCGGCCGCGGCAACGCCGCACGGCCGTTCGGAGGAGGCCCGGCAGCGGCCCGCCACCGGCCCGGCGAGGGCCGCTAGCCGCCGAGGCCCGCCGCGTGGTCCGGGACGTACCGCTGAAGGTCGCGCGGCGGCCGCTGGTAGCCGCGCGGGGCCGGACGCTCCGGCAGCTCGATCGTCTGCGGCTTCACCTCGCGGTACGGGACGGTGGAGAGCAGGTGGGCGATCATGTTGATCCGGGCCCGCCGCTTGTCGTCGCTCTCCACCACGTTCCACGGGGAGTCCGGGGTGTCGGTGTGGAGGAACATCTCGTCCTTGGCCCGCGAGTAGTCCTCCCAGCGGGTGATCGACTCGACGTCCATCGGCGAGAGCTTCCACCGCTTCATCGGGTCCGCCAGCCGGTCCCGGAAGCGCCGCTCCTGCTCGGTGTCGCTGACCGAGAACCAGTACTTGCGCAGCAGCAGGCCGGACTCGGTGAGCATCCGCTCGAAGGTCGGGCACTGCTGCAGGAACTGCCAGTACTCCTCCTCGGTGCAGAAGCCCATCACCTTCTCCACCCCGGCCCGGTTGTACCAGCTGCGGTCGAACAGGACGATCTCCCCGGCGGCCGGCAGGTGCTCCACGTAGCGCTGGAAGTACCACTGGGTGCGCTGCCGCTCGGTGGGCGCGGGCAGCGCGGCCACCCGGGCGATGCGCGGGTTCAGATACTCCGTCATCCGCTTGATCGCACCGCCCTTGCCCGCCGCGTCACGACCCTCGAAGACCACCACCAGCCGGGCGCCCTCGGCGCGCACCCACTCCTGGAGCTTCACCAGCTCGTGCTGGAGCCGCAGCAGTTCCTGCTCGTAGGGCTTCCTCGCCAGGCGCTCGCCCGGACCGGTCCGCGCGTCCGGGGCGCTCTGCTCGCGCTGGGCCTTCGCTGCCACCTGGGGCCTCCGTTCGGTGGGGTGCTGATGACCCTTCACCGTACGTCCTGGACCGGATCCCCGCAGGTCCGGGGGGTTCCGGCCGGGCCGGGGCGGCCCCCTCACCCGCCGCGCCCCGGCTCCCCCGC
The DNA here is from genome assembly GCF_042799475.1 of Kitasatospora sp. NPDC057692. Taxonomy (NCBI): domain Bacteria; kingdom Bacillati; phylum Actinomycetota; class Actinomycetes; order Kitasatosporales; family Streptomycetaceae; genus Kitasatospora; species Kitasatospora sp. NPDC057692. The sequence goes on from NZ_JBHVIV010000077.1 coordinate 35,590, forward strand.
CGGTCGGCCCGAAGGCCGAGCGATCAACCATGACCCAGACCTGCCGGACGGGTCCAATTTCCGGTTCCATAACCTTGGGGCATGGATGTCGACACCCGTCTGCTGCGCAGCTTCGCCGCGGTCTGCGAGGAGGGCCAGCTGACCGCGGCGGCGGCCCGGCTGTTCGTCTCCCAGCCGACGCTGACCAAGCAGATCCGCCAGCTGGAGAGCCAGCTCGGGGTCGAACTCTTCGAACGGTCGCGGCGCGGCATGGCCCCCACCCGGGCCGGCTGGGCCCTGGCCGCGCACGCCGGGGCGCTGCTGGCGGGCTGGGAGGAGGCGCTGCGCGCCACCCGGGCGGCCGCCGCGAACCAGGGCTCGACGCTGCGGGTGGGGTTCGAGGGCGGCATCATCAATCTGATGACCCGGCGCACGGTCGCGGACTTCGCCCGCCGGATGCCGGGCTGGCAGGTGGAGCTGCGGCAGAACAACTGGTTCGACCCGACCTCGGGCCTGGCCGGCGGCGAGATCGACCTGACGCTCTGGCACGCCCCGCCGTCGCTCGCCGAGCGGTACAGCGTGGCCGTGCTGGGCGAGGAGGCGCGGTGCGCGGCGCTGCCGGCCGGACACCGGCTGGCCGCCCGTGCGGTGATCGACTTCGAGGAGCTGCTCGACGAGCCCTTCGTGGCGATCCCGCACGAGGCCGGGCACTGGCGCGACTACTGGCTGGCGGTCCGGGAGCGGGGCGGGCGACCTGTGCGGATCGGCGCGGTGGCGCACAACACCGACGAGTGGCTGGCCGCGGTGGTGTGCGGCCAGGGCGTCGGTTTCGCCCCGGAGACGATGAGTCGGCTGGCAGCGCGTGAGGATGTCGCGTACCGGCCGGTGCGAGGGTTGAGCCCGAGCCAGGTCGGGCTCTACTGGCCCAAGGACCGGGAGCCGACGCCCGCCATGACCGCGTTCGTGCGCAGCTGTCGCGCCACGATAGGCCTCGGAGGAAAGCCGGCTCGGACGGCCCGGACGGCACCGTCGGACTGACGGGGCTAAACCGCCTCGAAGGGCTCGGGGTAGTGGCACAGGCCCCGCGGGGAGCCGTCGTACCCGGACAGCGCGAGTGTCTGGAAGTACCCCTCGGGCACCTCGAACGGACCGCTCACCTCGTGCCGCTGGGCCGGGATGAAGCCGAAGCGGCCGTAGTAGTCGGGATCACCGAGCACGACGACGAGCTTCTCGCCGGCGTCCTCGGCGGCCGTCAGCGCGGCCCTGACCACCAGCTCGCCGACCCCTTTGCGCTGCCACTCCGGGGCCACGGCGACCGGCGCGAGCGCCAGCCCCTTGCCCTTGCCGACCCGCAGCCGGGTGAGCAGCGCGTGGCCGACCACCAGCCCGGAGTCGTCGACCGCGACCACCGACAGGTCGGGCAGCCATGCCGGGTCGCGGCGCAGCGCGTCGACCAGGTCGGCTTCGTCGGGGCCGGGGAAGGCGGCCATGTGGACACGTCTGGTGGCGGGGGCGTCCTCGGGACATTCGATCCTGGTACTGACCTTCACAGGGAACCCTCTCTCTGTCGCACGCCGTTGTGCACCGGCCCCGGACAGCGGAAATGCCGTCCGGGGCCGTGAAAGGTTAGCCGATGTCGGCCGACGGGGTGTCAGCCCTTCGGCTGCCCCTCGGACTTGGCGCCCTCGCGGACCTTGGGCTGGGCGTCGACGCCGGCCTCGCGGCGCTGCGCCGGGGTGATCGGGGTGGGGGCGCCGGTCAGCGGGTCGCCGCCGGTGGACGTCTTCGGGAACGCGATGACGTCCCGGATGGTGTCGTACCCGCCGAGCAGGGTGACGATCCGGTCCAGGCCGAAGGCGACACCGCCGTGCGGCGGCGGGCCGTAGTTGAAGGCGTCCAGCAGGAAGCCGAACTGCGAGGCGGCCTCCTCCTCGGAGAGGCCGATCGCGTCGAACGCCCGCTTCTGCACGTCCCGCTGGTGGATACGGATCGAACCGCCGCCCAGCTCCGAGCCGTTGAGCACGAGGTCGTAGGCGTTGGACAGGGCGCTGCCCGGGTCGGTGTCGAAGCTGGCCAGCGACTCCGCGGTCGGGGCGGTGAAGGGGTGGTGCACCGCGTGCCAGCCCTGGAACGCGCCCTTGTCGTCCTCGATCGGCTCGAACATCGGGAAGTCGACGACCCACAGGAAGGCCCACTGGGACTCGTCGATCAGCTCGCAGCGGCGGCCGATCTCCAGGCGGGCGGCGCCGAGCAGCTCCTGGGAGGGGCGCTCCTTGCCGGCCGCGAAGAAGATCGCGTCGCCGTTCTTGGCGCCGGCGGCGGCGGCCAGGCCGGCCAGGTGCTCCTCGGAGAGGTTCTTGGCGACCGGGCCGCGCAGCTCGCCGGTCTCGGCGTCGATGAGCACGTAGGCCAGGCCGCGGGCGCCGCGCGCCTTGGCCCAGTCCTGCCAGGCGTCGAGCTGCTTGCGCGGCTGCGAGGCGCCGCCGGGCATCACCACGGCGCCGACGTACGGGGCCTGGAAGACCCGGAAGTCGGTGCCCTTGAAGTACGCGGTGAGGTCGGTGAGCTCCTGGCCGAAGCGGACGTCCGGCTTGTCGGAGCCGTAGCGGCCCATGGCGTCGGCGTAGGTCATCCGCGGCAGCGGGTTCGGGATCTCGTAGCCGTGGACCTCGCGCCAGATGGCGCCGATGATCTTCTCGCCGAGGGCCAGGATGTCCTCCTGGTCGACGAAGGAGGCCTCGATGTCCAGCTGGGTGAACTCCGGCTGGCGGTCGGCGCGGAAGTCCTCGTCGCGGAAGCAGCGGGCGATCTGGTAGTAGCGCTCCATGCCGGCCACCATCAGCAGCTGCTTGAACAGCTGGGGCGACTGCGGCAGCGCGTACCAGTGGCCGGGCTGCAGGCGGACCGGGACGAGGAAGTCGCGGGCGCCCTCGGGGGTGGAGCGGGTGAGGTACGGCGTCTCGATGTCGAGGTAGTCGTTGTCCTCCATCACCCGGCGGATGATGTTGTTGACCTTGGAGCGCAGGCGCAGGCCCTTGGCCGGGCCCTCCCGGCGCAGGTCGAGGTAGCGGTAGCGCAGCCGCACCTCCTCGTTGACCGTGCCGGGCTCGTACTCGGCGACCGGGAACGGCAGCGGCGCGGCCTCGGAGAGGACCTCGATGTCGCTGACGACGACCTCGACGGCGCCGGTCGGGATGTCCGGGTTCTCGTTGCCCTCGGGCCGCACCCGGACGTCGCCGACCACCTTGACGCAGTACTCGGCGCGCAGCTCGTGGACTGATTCGCCGTCGGCGTTGAAGGCGTCGCGGACCACGATCTGCACGGTGCCGGAGGCGTCGCGCAGGTCGATGAAGGCCACGCCGCCGTGGTCGCGGCGGCGGGCGACCCAGCCGGCCAGGGTGACGGTGGTGCCTGCGTGCTCCGGGCGGAGCGTGCCCGCGTCGTGCGTGCGGATCACAGCTGCTTCTCCTTCAGGGTGGTGACGAGTGCGTCGAGGGCGACGGGGTTCTGCTCGCCGGTGGTGAGGTCCTTGAGCTGGACGACGCCCTCGGCGAGGTCGCGGTCACCGGCGACGAGGGCGAAGCGGGCGCCGGAACGGTCGGCGGACTTCATGGCGTTCTTGATGCTCTTGACGCCGAAGGCGAGGTCGGTGGCGACGCCGGCCCGGCGCAGCTCGACCACCTTGGCGAACAGGACGTTCTTGGCCTCCTCGCCGAGCGCGACGGCGTAGACGGAGGTGGCGGCCGGCAGGTCGAGGGCGACACCCTCGGCCTCCAGGGCCAGGAAGGTGCGGTCCACGCCGAGCGCCCAGCCGACCGAGGGCAGCGCCGGGCCGCCGATCATCTCGGACAGGCCGTCGTAGCGGCCGCCGCCGCCGATCGCGGACTGGGCGCCGAGGCCGTTGTGCACGAACTCGAAGGTGGTGCGGGTGTAGTAGTCGAGGCCGCGGACCAGCTTGGGGTCGTCGACGAAGGCGACGCCGTTGGCGGTGAGCAGCTCGCGGACCTTCTCGTCGTAGGCCTTGCAGTCCTCGCAGAGGTAGTCGCGCAGCATCGGGGCGCCGACGAGCTGGGCCTGCACCGCCTCGCGCTTGTCGTCGAGGACGCGCAGCGGGTTGATCTCCGCGCGGCGGCGGGTGTCCTCGTCGAGGTCCAGGCCGGCCAGGAACTCGATCAGGGCGGCGCGGTAGACCGGGCGGCACTGCCTGTCGCCGAGGCTGTTGAGCAGCAGCGAGTAGTCGCTCAGGCCGAGCGCGCGGAAGGCGTCGTCGGCCAGGATGATCAGCTCGGCGTCCAGCGCCGGGTCCTCGGCGCCGATCGCCTCCGCGCCGACCTGCGAGAACTGGCGGTAGCGGCCCTTCTGGGCGCGCTCGTAGCGGTAGTAGGAGCCGGAGTACCAGAGCTTGACCGGCAGGTTGCCCTGCTTGTGCAGGTTGGCCTGGAGCGCGGCGCGCAGCACGGAGGCGGTGCCCTCGGGGCGCAGCGCGAGCTCGTCGCCGCCCTTGGTGGTGAGGGTGTACATCTCCTTGCTGACGATGTCGGTCGACTCGCCGACGCCGCGGGAGAACAGCTTGACGTCCTCGAAGACCGGGGTCTCGACGTAGCCGTAGCCGGCCCGGCGGGCGGGCGCGGCGATCGCCTCGCGGATCGCCAGGAAGGTCGCGGAGCCGGGCGGCAGCAGGTCGTAGGTGCCCTTGGGGGCGGTGAAGGTGCTCAACTTCTCTTCCGTCACATTCCTCGTCGCGGGAAAGCCGGGGCGCCGGCCGCCCCCGCTGCCTGCCGGAGGTAGGGGTTGGTGGCGCGCTCGCGGCCGATGGTGGTCTGTCCGCCGTGGCCGGAGAGGACCACGGTGGCGTCGTCGAGGGGCAGGCACACCCGGGCCAGCGAACGCAGGATCGCGTCGCCGTCCCCGCCCGGGAGGTCGGTTCGCCCTATGGAGCCGGCGAAGAGCAGGTCGCCCGAGAAGAGCACCGGGGGAAGGTCCTCGGCGCCGGGCGTCCGGAACGTCACCGACCCCCCGGTATGGCCGGGGGCGTGGTCGACGGTGAGCGACAGACCGGCCAGCTCCAGCACGCTGCCGTCGGTGAGCTCGCGCACGTCGTCGGGCTCGCCGACGGTCAGCTCGCCCATCAGCTGGGTGCCCAGGGAGCGGCCGAGCGCCTTCTCCGGGTCGCTCATCATGTAGCGGTCCTCGGGATGGATCCAGGCCGGGACGCCCTTGGCGCCGCAGACCGGGACCACGGAGGCGACGTGGTCGATGTGGCCGTGGGTGAGCAGCACCGCGACCGGCTTGAGCCGGTGCTCGCGGACGAGTTCCTCGACGCCGGCGGCGGCCTGGTGGCCCGGATCGACGATGACGCACTCCTCGCCCGGCGCCGGAGCGACCAGGTAGCAGTTGGTGCCCCAGGCTCCAGCGGGGAATCCGGCGATGAACACGCGCGTCCTTCGGTGTCGGTCTTCGGGTCTTCGGCCTCGGCCGCCGCGGTGGTCGCGGCCGCGGCTACGAACTGTGATGTAGGGGCAGCCTACCGGCGGTGCGGGTCCGGTTGCGAACCAGATGCGCGTGACAGGTTCACTTCGAGCTGAACGGTTCACCCCGTTCTTACGGTCGCGGTCCCTACACTTGGCCGCCGATGGGTGCGATGATCCGCATCGGCGTCGCACACAGACGAAGCCCCCACATCCGCGATCAGCACATCCGTAGGAGACAGAGCCGGTGGTCAGCAGCGAACAGCGGCGGCGGCAGCTCGCCCGGGACAAGTACGAGCGCCAGATGGAGCGGCGGGTCGCCATGGCGGCCGCACGCAAGCGCCGCAACACGATCCTCGGCGCCTCGCTCGCCGTAGTCGTGCTGGCCGGCGGCGGCACCCTCTTCGCGACCGGTGCCTTCGACTCGGACGACAAGAAGAAGGACAGCCCGACCGCCCAGGCCGCGCCGACCCCGACCGAGCCGACCGTGCCGACCCGCAAGCCGGTCGAGGGCTGCGGGGAGCCGGCGGCGGGCGCCCCGAACGGCAAGCAGTGGCAGGCCGAGCCGGCGATGGCGGTGGACGCCAAGGCCACCTACGCGGTGACCCTGGACACCAACTGCGGCAAGGTGACCCTGTCGCTGGACGCCGCCAAGGCGCCGCACACGGTGAACTCCTTCACCTTCCTGGCCGGCGAGAAGTACTTCGACCACACCAAGTGCCACCGGCTCACCACCGAGGGCATCTACGTGCTGCAGTGCGGCGACCCGACCGCCAGCGCCACCGCCCCCGGCGGCACCGGCGGGCCCGGCTACAAGTTCGCCGACGAGAACCTGACCGGCGCCGCCTACCCGGCCGGCACCGTGGCGATGGCCAACGCCGGCCCGGGCACCAACGGCAGCCAGTTCTTCCTGGTCTACAAGGACACCCAGCTGCCGCCGAACTACACCCCGTTCGGCACGATCACCGGCGGGCTGGACGTGCTCCAGAAGATCGCCGCCGCGGGCACCCTGGAGGGCGGCGGGGACGGCCACCCGATGGCCGACGTCACCCTCAACTCGGTGACCGCCGCCAAGGGGTGACCCGCCCCGGGGCCCGCCCGGTGCGCCGCCGAGGCGCGCCGGGAGGGCCCCGGACCGAAATCGCCCGGCCCGGATGCGGACAGCACCGGGCCTGGTCGCCTATGTTGGCGTTGTGTAGGGTGCCCAGACCCGCCGGCCGTCACCCTCGGCAGCAGGACACGGCGGACGGGGACGGCGGACTCATCGGTCCGCCGCACATCAACTGTGGACGACGGACGCGTACCGCCCCGGCGCGGGCGCGACGTCATGTGGAGGACGCGCTATGAGCAGCGACCCGTGGGGCCGTGTCGACGAGCAGGGCACGGTCTACGTCAGGACGGCCGACGGCGAACGCGTCGTGGGTTCCTGGCAGGCCGGCTCGCCCGAGGAGGCGCTCGCCTACTTCGAGCGCAAGTACCAGGGCATCGAGGTGGAGATCGGCCTGCTGGAGAAGCGGGTGCGCACCACCGACCTGGCCGCCAAGGACGCCCAGGCCGCGCTGGAGCACCTGCGCGAGCAGGTCACCGAGGCGCACGCGGTGGGCGACCTGGCCTCGCTGGCCCAGCGGCTGGACGTGCTCGCCGGTGAGATCGAGAGCCGTCGCGAGGAGCGCAAGGCGGCCCGGGCCAAGGCCCAGGACGAGACCCGCACCGCCAAGGAGGCGCTGGTCGCCGAGGCCGAGCAGCTCGCCGAGTCCACCCAGTGGCGCGAGGCCGGCGACCGGCTGCGCGCCCTGGTGGACACCTGGAAGGGCCTGCCCCGCCTGGACCGCAAGAGCGACGACGAGCTGTGGCACCGCTTCTCGCACGCCCGCTCGGTCTTCTCCAAGCACCGCAAGTCGCACTTCGCGGCGCTGGACGCCGAGCGCGAGCAGGCCCGGCTCACCAAGGAGCAGCTGGTCGCCGAGGCCGAGGCGCTCTCCTCCTCGACCGAGTGGGGCGACACCGCGGCGGGCTACCGCGACCTGATGGCGCGCTGGAAGGCCGCCGGCCGCGCCCAGCGCGACGTCGAGGACGAGCTGTGGGCGCGGTTCCGCGGCGCCCAGGACGTCTTCTTCCAGGCGCGCTCCGCGGTGTTCAGCGAGCGCGACGCCGAGCAGGTCGCCAACCAGAAGCTCAAGGAGGCGCTGGCGACCGAGGCCGAGGCGATCCTGCCGATCACCGACCTCAAGGCGGCCAAGGCGGCGCTGCGCGAGGTCAACGAGCGCTGGGAGGCCATCGGCCACGTGCCGCGCGAGGTCCGTCCGAAGCTGGACGGCCGGCTGAACGCGGTCGAGCGGGCCATCCGCGAGGCCGAGGACAGCGAGTGGAAGCGCTCCAACCCGGAGGCCAAGGCCCGCGCCGCCGGCATGGTCGGCCTGTTCCAGGCCAAGGCCGACAAGCTGCGCACCGACCTGGACAAGGCCCGCGCGGCCGGCAACACCGCCAAGGCGGCGAAGCTGGAGTCCGAGCTGGCCGGCGTCCAGGAGCTGCTGGAGCAGGCGCACCGCAGCCAGGAGGAGTTCAGCGGCTGATCCGGGCCGCGGACGCACGCGAAGGGCCCCCGGGAATGGCGGTTTCTAACGGTCCTCGCAACACCTGATGGCTTACGTGGTCGTCAGTAGATCACGCAGGCGCTCGGCTGGGGTTCTCCAGCCGAGCGTTT
>NZ_JBHVIV010000078.1:0-42332 GCF_042799475.1 Kitasatospora sp. NPDC057692
GTGCCGTCCCCAGGGGCCGGCACGGCCCGCGCGCGGCGCCGGTCGGCGCCGCTCCGACCACCCTGCCGCCGGGGCCCTCCGGCGGGAGCCCGGGGAACCCCGGGTCGGCCCCCGGGTCTCCCCGGAGGGCGCCGGGGAGACCCGGAAGGGCGGACGCTCAGGCGTCGGCCAGGGCGGCACGGAGCCGGTTGCGGGACTTGACGTCGAGCTTGGTGAACACCTTGCCCAGGTGCCATTCCACGGTGCGGGGGCTGATGAAGAGTTCGGCGCCGATCTCGGAGTTCGTCAGCCCGTCGGCGGCCAGGCGGGCGATCTGGCCCTCCTGGGCCGTGAGGGCCTCGCGCCGCGCCCCGCCCGCGTCGCCGGGGCGGGGCCGGACCGTCTCGCCGGTGGCCAGCAGTTCGCGCCGGGCGCGCTCGGCGAAGGCCCGGGCGCCGAAGCGCGCCAGCATCCCGTGGGCGGTGCGCAGCTGCTCGCGCGCATCGACACGCCGGTTCTCACGGCGCAGCCACTCGCCGTACACCAGGTGGGCGCGGGCGAGGTGGACGGCGATCCGGCCGCGCCCGAGGCGTTCGACGGCCTCCCGGTAGAGCCGTTCGGCGGCCGGGCCCTCGCTCACCAGTGCCCTGGAGCGGGCCAGCACGCCCAGGGCCCAGTCCGTGCCGGCGGCCTCGGCGCGTTCCTCCAGTCGGCGCAGGGGCGCTGCGGCCGCCTCGGGGGAGCCGGAGCGGACCGCCGCCTCGACGAGTTCGGCGAGGGCGAATCCGACGAGCGCCAAGTCCTCGAACTCCACGGCCCGTTCGGCTTGGTCGAGGGCGTCCCGGTAGCGGGCGAGGCCGTTGTACAGCACCGTGAGGAGGTAGTGCTCGCCGCCGATCGCCCGCCCTTCGCCCCATGAGGTCGCCTCCGCCGCCCCGCCGCGGATCGCCTCCGCGACGAGCGCGTCCTCGCCGCGCCAGGCCGCGAGCAGCAGCGCGGGATAGCCCATCGGCGAGTGGCCGGTCGCCTCCGCGAGCGTGCCGGCCTCGTCGACGAGCGCCGCGGCGAGGTCGAAGTCCCCGGTGTGCACGGACAGCGCGGCCCGGTAGCCGAGCGCCAGCGGGAGGAAGTTGAGGGATCCGGTCTCCCGCGCCGACCGGACCGCCCGCTCGGTCAGCCGCTCCCAGGTCTCGTCGTCCCACAGCTCCCCGGCGACCAGCCAGGTCAGCCAGAGCCAGCGCATGGCGTCGCCGCCCTCGCGGGCGGCGGCCTGCCGGAACGCCTCCAACGCGGACCGCAGCGGCGGCCCCCCGGCGGCGCAGCCGTCGGCGAACCAGGCCACCAGGCCGTCCAGGAGAAGGTCCGTGGGCTGCGGCGGGCGGGCCCCGGGCGGTGCCGTGCGGGCGGCCTCGGCGACCTCCCGGACACCGGTGCGCTCCCCCAGGCGCCCGGCGTAGACCGCCGATCCGAGGGCGTCGAGGTAGGCCTCGCGGGCATGCGCGTCGCCGACCCCGGCCAGTCGGCCGGCCGCGTCGAGCAGCAGCGGCAGCGCCTCCCCGCCGCGCCTGCGGGCCAGGACCAGCCGGGCGCGCAGCCGGGCCAGTCGGGCGTGCCGGGCCTCGTCCGGGGGGCTCTGCCGCGCGGTGTCGAGGAGTTCGAGCGCGGCCTCGGGGGATCCGGCGTCGAACGCGGCCTGCGCCGCGGTCTCGGCCCGCGCCGCGCGGCGCACCGGGTCGGGCGTCAGCTCGGTGGCCCGCCTCAGGAACGCCGCCGCGGCCGCGGTCCCGCCGCGGGCCCGGGCCCGGACCGCCGACCGCTCCAGCTCGCCGGCCAGGGCCTCGTCGGGTTCGAGGGCGGCGTGGGCGCGGTGCCACGCCCGGCGGTCGGAGTCGAGGGCGGGGTCGGTGGCCTCGGCCAGTGCGCGGTGGACGTCCCGGCGCACCGTCGGGTCGGCGGCGCGGTACGCCGCCGAGCGGACCAGCGGGTGCCGGAACCGTACCCGGGTGCCGAACTCGATCAGCCCCGCCGCCTCGGCCGCTCCCGCGGCGTCCACGCCGAGGTCGAGCCGCTCGGCGACCCGCCACAGCAGCGGCAGGTCCCCCACCGGTTCCGCGGCCGCCGCCAGCAGCAGCCGCTGGGCGGAGGCGGGAAGGGCGTCGATGCGCTCCAGGTAGGCCTGCTCGATCTGGCCGGCCAGCGGACCGACGTCCGGGCGCCCGAAGCCACCGGCCAGCTCCGCCGCCGACAGTCCCCGGGTCAGTTCCAGCAGGGCCAGCGGGTTGCCGCGGGTCTCGGCGACGATGCGGTCCCGGACCCGTTCGTCCAACCGCCCGGGGACCACCGACTCCAGCAGCGCCCGCGCGTCGTCGTCGCGCAGTCCCCGGACCACGAGCTCGGGCAGCCCCCCGAAGGGGTCGCCGCCTGCGGCGGGCGCCGGGGTGCGCGCCGCGAACACCAGCGCCGCCCGCTCCGCCAGCAGCCGCCGGGCGACGAAGGCCATCGTCTGGGCGGAGACCCGGTCGAGCCACTGGGCGTCGTCCACGGCGCAGACCAGCGGTTGCTCCTCCGCCGCCTCGGCCAGCAGGCTGAGCACCGCCAGGCCGACGAGGAAGCGGTCCGGGGCGCTCCCCGCGCTCAGTCCGAACGCGACGGACAGGGCGTCGCGCTGGGGGCCGGGGATGCGGTCCAGCAGCCCCATCAGCGGCACGCAGAGCTGGTGCAGTCCCGCGAACGCCAGCTCCATCTCGGACTCGACGCCGACCACCCGCAGAACCCGGCACCCGTCCGCCCGCTCCAGCAGGTACTCCACGAGGGCGGACTTGCCGACCCCCGGTTCGCCGCGCAGCACGAGGACCTGGCCCCGCCCCTCCCGGGCCTCGCCGATCACCTGGTCCAGCGCTCCGCACTCGGTGCGCCGGCCGCGCAGCCCGCTCCGCGGACCGCTGCCCGCCATCCGCCACCACCATGCAGTCCGGGGTCCGGACGCTGATCGTTCCGGGTCGTCCCCATCATGCATCAGCCCGCGCGCAGCGGACAAACCCCTGCTGGGACCGCCCGCAGGCATTCTGAGGGACCGTCACCGTGACGGGCGGGCAGGCGGGCGGCCCCGCGCACCCGGCTCACCGGACCAGGTGCGCCGTCCGGTGCGCCGCCAGGGCCGCGGCGGCCTCGGCCGGCCGCTTCGAGCGGCGGCCGGTGGTTTACGTCTCCTACACCGTCGAGGGCACCTGGCGGCCGCTGAAGCGGCACGGCTGGAGCCGGCAGCAGCCCACTCGGCGGGCGATCGAGCGCGATGACCACGCTGTCGAGGTGTGGAAGAAGGAGACCTGGCCGCGGGTAGGAGCACCGCGGCGGAGCGCGGCGCCCGGATCGTCTTCGAGGACGAGACCGGGCAGTCGGCTGATTTACGCGATCCGCGGGTACCACGGCCGCAAGGACGAACCGAAGGGCTTCGGCCGGCGCGACTTCCGCGACCTGATCGTCCGCGCCCGCATCCAGCTCGGTGGGCCGATCGTGCTCGTCCGGGACAACGTCCGCTTGCACCTGACAGCGGGCGTACGGGAGTTCATCGACGCGAACGCGGAGTGGCTCACCGTGTTCCAACTACCCGCCTACGCCCCGGACCTCAACCCGGCCGAGGGCGTCTGGTCGCTGGTCAAGCGCGACATCGGCAACCTCGCCGCGGCCGACCTCGGCCAGATCACCCGAGCCGTGAAGCGCAGGCTCAAGAAGCTGCAGCCACCCTCGTGAGCCCGCAGATTCGGGGGTTCTCGGCCCGCGATCCCCCCCTGATCCGAACGACATCACAAGGTCAACTTCAGATAGCATGTGGCCCACAGTCGAAGGGGGCGCGTTCATGGTGGGCGACACGACGGAGTCGGTGCGTTTCGGGTGTGCGGCGTGTTGTGCTGAGGACGTGGTGGTGGCGCAGGCGCACCACCAGAGCCCGACCGGGGTCCGGCTCGAGAGCATGCTTCGGGACGACTCGCATTTCATCGTCTCCGTTCAGCGCTGCGGCCTGTGTTCGCAGGCTTTTGTGAGCGTCTTCACCGAGTACGTGGACTGGGTCTCCTCGAGGGACGCGCAGTACCGGACCGTGCTGCCGATCACGGACGCCGAGGTGGACGACCTGATGGCGGGGCGGTTGAGCCTGCATCGGGTCGGGGCCCTCGGGCACAACCGCCGCCATCTGCAGAGCGACTGTCCGAGCGGGGCAGACGAGCCGTCCGTGTACTGGGACAGCGGCGTCTTCGGGGTGCACGAGGGGCACTGACCCGGACGGCCCCGTGCCGGCTGTGCCGGTTGCGCGTCGTCGTTTCGCCGCCGGGCTCGCTGGTCCAGCAGTTGGCCGCCCTTACTCGGCTCGCTGAAGCTGCGGGAGGAGGCCGGGCCCGATCGGCTGGAGTGTCCGCAGTGCGTCAGCGACCGGGAGAAACAGGGGCTGGGCCTGTTGGTGCTGCCCGCTCCGACGCGGCGGGAACTGATGGCCGCCCGCCTGTCGGCTCCCGCCGACCCTTGGTGGCAGGACCGGGTGCCTGGCACGCGGCGGAGTCTTCGACCGCCCGGCCTCGTCCCCGAAGACTATCCGGGCGCCGCGCTCCGCCCGCGGTGCTCCTACCCGCGGCCAGGTCTCCTTCCTCCACACCTCGACAGCGTGGTCATCGCGCTCGATCGCCCGCCGAGTGGGCTGCTGTCGGCTCCAGCCGTGCCGCTTCAGCGGCCGCCAAGTGCCCTCGGCGGCGTAGGAGACGTGGAACAGCCGGCCGATCAACGTCTTGATCCGTGCCAACGTCCACCGCTGGTCCGCCCAACCGTGAGTCAGTGGACCACGCTCCAACTCCCGCTCCGGGCCGGCGACGCGAGAAGCCGCGCCTGCCCGATGGGTCATGCGCGCCCGTCGGGGCCATGGCCCGGCCTCCGTTTTCCAGTTGGTGTCTCGGGCGGCGGTGGCGCTTGCGGCGCGGTGGACGGCCATCGTCAACCAGCACGGCAGCTATTCGAGGAGCTCCCCCATGTGGCAGTCGTCGGCGCGGGTCGGCCAGAACTGGTCCTCGCCGGCCCAGGCCTGCGGATCGAGGGCCCGCAGGACGGGGACGGCGACGCTGTCGAGGAGGTCGCGGGGCCGGAAGACGGCCCACGGTGACGGGGCGCAGGGCCCGGTCGTGCGGCGGCGTTCGGCGCGCAGCCGTTCGTAGGTCCACAGGACGTGGAGCAGTGCGGCCAGGTCGCGGTGGAGGTAGGGGGCCGACTGGTCGTCGTCGTGCCGGTCCGGCAGCTCGATCCGTCCGGTGGTGGGGTCGAGGGCGGCTTCGAGGTCGTACGTCCAGCCGCCGAGCGCGAGGTGGTCGCCTTGGTGCGCGCGGGCGGTCGACTGCTCGTCCACGTCGTCCGGGTAGGTGTCGGGGTAGGCCTGCGCCATGGTGCCCAGTGGTCCTTCGGCCGCCACCGTCAGGGGACCGCGGCTGCTGCTGACCGGCAGTCCGATCTCGGTGAGCAGCTTCCGGGTCGGGGCGTGGACGAGGCGGTCGGGCAGCTCGCCGGGGAGGAAGCGGCGGACGGTTGCTGCGCCGGTGAGTTCCGCGAGGTCCTCGACCAGGTCCGGTCCCACCGTGTACGGCGCGCCGTCCGCCGCGGGAGGTTCGGCGCCCCAGGCGAGCGCGCGGATCCGCAGGGCGGTCTCCCAGTGGGCGGGCCGGCCTCCGGTGCGCTGCCAGAGGTCCGGGTCGGCCTCGCGGAGTTCCTGCAGCCCGAGGCGGACGGCGGCGTCGACGGTCGCAGGCCCGTACGGCGCCATCTCGTCGTCCTCGTCGCGCTCGTAGTCGCCCGCGGCGGTCAGCGTGACGGCCTACACCGCCACGGCCAGGGCGATCAGCGCGTCCGGGCTGCCGGCCAGCAGGTCCCGCCGCAGCGCACCGCTCCCATCGGGGCACGCGAGGTACACCGCGCCGCTCTCGCCGTCGAGCAGGACGGCGATGTCCTCGTCGTCCGTCGGGTACAGGGCCTCGCCCAGGACGAAGAGCTTCTCGCCACCCTCAAGTCCGGCCCCGAACCGCTCGGCAGCAGACCGCGGGGGCTCCATCGAGGTGGTTCGCAGGTCCAGGTAGGCGTAGCACCAGGACAGTTCCCCGGCCGCGAGCAGCGTCCGGCTTCGCTCGTCGGTGAGTCCGGCCGGCCACGTTCGAACGCCATCGGGCTTGCCGCCCTCGTCGAGTCCCACCGGTACGCTCCCTGTGCCGCCGTGCGTTGTCCCGCGACACTAGCCCGTGCCACTGACGGTCCGGTGAGGCGGTTCCCTCCCGATGCCGGGCTGTGGCTCGGGGGCCGGCCGGGGTTGAGTACGGGTACTCATGCGGCGGATCGGCGTGGCGGTGCAGCATCGGTTCCATGACCGGTCGACAGCTTGGCAGTGCGGGCAGGAAATGGAAGGCGGCGCGTCTGATCGCGGTCGGCGTGCTGCTGGTCGGGGCGGTGTTCCTCACCGGGCTGAAGGCCGTCGAGCTCTGGCAGGGTGATCCGTTCCCGGTCGCCGACCCTGTTGCTGTCGCGCAGCGGCTGGACGGGCAGACACAGAGCATCTACGACGCGCTGCAGTTACCGCCGACACGGCTCGTCCCCGACTGGCCCGGGGGCGGGATCGAGGCCACCGTCCACGACTGCCACGCCCGCGGGCTGGGGGAAGCCCTGAACGACTCCCCGCCCGAAGAGCCCGGCACGGCCGCCGTACACGCGAGCTGGGCGTTGGCGGATGTGCCTGCCGCCGAGGCCGTCGAGGCGATGGCCAGGGCCCGACGGACCCTGACGGCCGCCGGCTGGACGGTCACCTCCTCCACCGAGACCCCGGCCGAGGACGCCAGCCTGCGCTTGAGGCCCCCGGCCACTGCGGACGGCGTCACGGTCCGGGCAGGTGTGAGCGTCTACCCCAACGGCGCACTGGCGGTCTTCGCCGTCACGGAATGCCTCCGCTACCCCGACGGCACGGCTGTCGACACCGAGGGCAGGCCCCGTGTGCCCGACGTGCCGACGGCTCCGTCCGCACTGCGCTCCCGATCCACCCCTCGGTAGCGGAGCTTGACGGACCGTCGCCGTGCAGGTGTGCCGGGGCCGCGGCCCCGCCGAGCTTCGCCAGGACGACGACGAGGGCGACCAGGGCGAGGTGACCGCCGAGCCGGACGCCGCACCGGAGTGGGCCCGCGCCGGGTTTGTGCCCTCCGGCGGGCCCTGCCCCGGCCGTTCACCGACGTCCTGTTCCACGGTGAGCTCGACGACATTCCAGCCCACCGCATCCTGCTCGCCTTCGCCGACCTCCTGCGCCACCGCGGCCCGAAGGCGGCTGCGGCGTGGTTCACCGCGCCGGCCCCGGTCGGCACCGGCGCGACAGCCCCCCGATCACCCTCGCCGCGGACCTGCCGCCGTCGGGTCGGCGCGGCGGGCGTACCGTGCGGTCACCACGGCGGCCAGGGGGGCGAGGGCGAACAGGGCGAACATCCAGCGTGCGGTGCTCTGCAGGTCACCGGTTCCCGCGGTGTCGGAGAACCCGACGACGTTGGCGACCGTCCCGGCGAGTGCCGAGCCGAACGCGGTCGCGGTGAGCTGGACCGTCGTGACCGAGGAGCCCGCGAGGTCCTGGTCCTCGTCCGGCGCCAGCTGCAGAACGCGGGTGAGCAGATGGGGCCACGCCATGCCGACCCCCCAGCCCAGCGCGAGCAGTGCGGCGCTCACCGCCGCGATCGCCGCGACCGTGCCCGAGTGCACCGGACCGGCGAAGAAGAGTGCGACGAGTCCCGTGAGGGACAGGAGCGGACCGGCGGCGACGATCGACCGGCTGCGGTGGGACATGCCGCTGCACGCGACCGAGCCGAGGGTCCAGCCGGCCGCCAGGACGGCACCCAGGTAGCCGGCCGCGAGCGGACCGAGTCCCTGGAGCCGCTGCCCGAAGAAGGGGACGTAGACCTCGACCGTGCTGGCGACCACCAGCAGCGCCATGGTGAGGTAGACGAGCCGCAGCCGCGCGTCGGGGCCGAACGCGGTGGCCGGGATGAGCCGCGGCGTCGTGGCGCGCTCACGTCGCAGCCAGCCCGCGATCAGCAGCGCCGCCAGCAGGAGTCCGACGACGTTGACCGCGATCCGGGAGGAGATGCTGGCCGCGGAGATGACCAGGACGGACAGGCCCAGCAGGCCCACGCTCGCCCAGGGGATCCGCGGGGCCGATCCGCCCGCCTTTCCTCCCGGCAGGCGCATCGCTCCCCAGAAGGCGAAGAACAGCAGGAAGGGCAGCAGGCCCCAGAAGGAGCCGCGCCAGGCCCCGTACTGGGCGAAGACGCCTCCCAGGGCGGGGCCTATGAGGGTCGCGACGCCCCACATGGCGGAGACGAGTGCCATGGCGCGCGGCCACAGGGCCTCGTGCAGGGTGATCCGGACCATGGCGTAGGACAGGGCGAAGAGCAGGCCGCCGCCGAGGCCCTGGACCAGCCGTCCGATCAGCAGGACCAGCATGGTCGGGGCGAGTGCGCAGACGATGGTGCCGGCCGCGAGGAGGAGTGCTGCGAGCCGGTAGCCGGAGCGCGGGCCGCGGGCCCCGAGGACGGCGGCCGCGGCGGCCGACCCCAGCACGGAGGCGAACATGAAGACCGTGGTGGCCCAGGCGTACAGGCCGGATCCGCCGATGTCGTCGACGACCGTGGGCATGATGGTCGCCGCCAGGTAGACGTTCACGGCGTGCAGGGCGACGCCGGCGGCGAGCGTGACGGCGACGGGTCCGTGTTCACGCCCGAACAGCGCCCCCCATCCGGGCGATGCCACCGCCGGTTCTCCGTGTTCAGCAGGCATGGTCGGGCCTCCTGGGATCCAGTTAGGTTACGAGTCGACCCGTAACGTAACACTAGACTGGCGGGATGAGGGAAGCCAGACAGACACCCGACAGCCGGGCTCCGGGCGGACGGCCGCGCGACGCCGCCATCGACCGGGCGATCCTCGACGCGGCACTCGAACTCCTCGACGAGGTCGGCTACACCCGGCTCACCGTCGAAGCCGTGGCCCGCCGCGCCGGCACCGGAAAGCCTGCGATCTACCGGCGCTGGAGCGCCCTGCCGGACCTGGTGCTCGACGCCCTGACCGCGCGGCTGGGCCGGATCGGGGCGCCCAGCACCGACTGCACGATCTGCGACCTCAGCGACGCCATCAAGCTGCACGTCGCCGCGTTCCAGCGGATGCCGCCGGAGACGCTCGCCTCACTGCTCGCCGACTGCGGAGACGATCCGCAGCGGCGGGAGGCCTTCATGACCGCACTGTTCGACCCGCCGCGGGCCGCCGTCGGCCAGGTGCTCGACGGCGCCCTCGCGCGCGGGGACCTGCGCACGGACGCCGACCGCGGCCTGCTGCTCGACCTGCTCGCCTCGCTCGTGCACTACCGCGCACTGTTCGGCCACGCCGTGACCAGCGACGACGAGGTGGAGCAGGCCGTGCACACCTTGCTGCGCGGAGTCGCCGTCGACTACCCGAAACTGGTGGAGCTCAGCCGCAAGAAGGACGGGGACCCGCAGATCCACCACCGGCACGCGTGACACCGAGGCCCCGGCGCGGCCGATCCCGGAACTGGAAGGCGCGGCCTCGCCTCCGCTGCCGCAGCAGCGCGGCGCCGATGCACTCAAATTCTCCGACTGGAGAAATCTGGGGAAGGGCGATACGCTCGCCACCATCGGACCGGACCGTTGGGGACGGCGCCCGCGGGTCGGGGTGACCCGAGCGGTGGCGCCCGCCGGCCGCCACGGCTCGGTGCGCGCACGGGGACCGGAAACGCCACCCGTCGAACAGGTGCGTCGCGTGCTTTCCGGCGCGCGCCATTCTCCGGCCCGCGCGGATTATGGTTTCGGCGGGCTGAAATTCATTCCAGCGCAATGCGCCATGCCGCCCGCTCGAATATTCGGGGCCTCCCTGCCGATAATCGCGCGGCGGGCACGGAATCGGTCGGCTACCCCTCCTCCCGCAGTCGTGCGATCAGTTGCGTCCGGGAACGGACTCCCGCCTTCTCGAAGACGTGCTGCACGTGCGTCTTGACGGTGGTCACGCTGATGAACAGCGCGGCGCCGATCTCGGCGTTCGCGGCGCCCTCGCAGAGCAGGCGGACCACCTCGCGCTCGCGGGGGGTGAGCCCCCACTCGGCAACCGGCGGCCCGGTCTCGACGGGGCGGCCGCCGGCCTGGAACGTGTGCTCCAGGAATGCGTGGGCCTTGTTGAGAAAGGCCAGCTCGGATGGGGTGAACTCGCCCAGTTCCGCAGTCCGCAGCAGGGACAGGCCGCCCACGATCCGCGCGCCGCTGTAGAGGTAGAGCTCCGTCTCGTGGCGGAACCCGAGCGGGGCCATGAAGCGCCGGTAGTACTCGCCGCGCTCGTATCGCTCCGGCAGGTCGCGCACGGTCACCAGGGGGCGGCGGGGGCCGACGAAGCGCCGCGGGTGGAACGGGTCGAGGCGGTGGTAGTGCGCGGTGTAGCTCCGGTTCTCGACGGGCCGAATCCGGTGGAACGCGTGATCGACGGCGTTCAGCCGCGCGTCGACGGAGTAGAAGACGATTCCGGAGCAGTCCACCACGTTCGCCAGGAACGTCATCGCCTCGGCCTTGAAGTCCCCGGGGGCCTCGTTCTCGGAAAGAAGTCGCATCATTGTCGCCACAACCTCGAAGCGGATTTGCGCGATCCTAGCAGGAATCCGGGAAAGCGAAACAGGTGCGATCTCATACATTGGAATGATGTTCGGGGTCGAGGGACCGGCATAGCTTCGCCTCTCCGATCGGGAGCACCGGTCGCAGCGGAGGAAGGGAGTGCCCGAGTCAATGACTGGGACCACGGCCGGCCGGCCACAGGGCCGACGAGCAGGACGATCATCATCGAGGGGAGCGTGACCATGAACGAGAGCCTGAACCACGTCGGGGGTGTGCCCGGGTCCTCGGCGACGAGCCCGCACGAGCGGGTGCTCACACGGCTGGACCTGCTGCGCGACGAGATGCTGGACACCCTCACCGCCGCGGTCCGGATCCCCAGCATCACCCCGACCTACCCCGGTGAGGTCTACGCCGACGTGGTCGGCGCCGAGGGGGAGGTCTCGCGCCTTCTGGCCGGGGTCTACGCCGAGGCGGGTGCCGAGACCGACGTCTTCGCCGTCGAACCCGGCCGTGACAACGCGGTGGGCGTGATCCGCGGTACCGGGGGCGGGCGTTCGCTGATCTTCAACGGACACGTCGACGTGGTCCCGCCCGGGGACACGGCCGGCTGGCGCTCGGGCGACCCGTTCGACGGTGTCGTCGAGGACGGCTGGATCCGCGGCCGAGGCACCGTCGACATGAAGAGCGGCCTGGTCGCGCAGGCGTTCGCGGCCCGCGCGCTGCACGAGGCCGGGGTGCGCCTGCGCGGTGACCTGATCCTCCAGGCGGTCGTCGGCGAGGAGAACCTGGAGCACCACCTCGGCACCTCCGCGGTGCTCGACCGCGGCTACACCGCGGACGGGGCCATCGTCTCCGAACCGACCGGCGCGGCTTGGCCGTTGTCCGTCCTGGCCGCGACCCCCGGCCTGCTGGTGATGCGGATCGAGGTGACCGGCAAGAGCTCCCACTCGTCGATGCGCGGGCGGATGCTGTACCGGCCCGGCACGAGCGAGCCGGTCGCGGCCAGCGCCATCGACCGCGGCTTCGTGATCTACCAGGCGCTGCGCCGGCTGGAGAGCGACTGGGCAGTGACCAAGTTCGATCCGCTCTTCGAACCGGGACAGTTCACCCTCGCGCCCGGCGTCGTGGACGGCGGCGCGCGCCACTCGCGCAGCGGGGCGTTCATCCCCGACTCGATGAGCATGGTGTACGCGGTGTTCCACCCCCCGGGCGAGGACCAGGCGGCCGTGCGCGAGGAGATCGAGGCCCACATCGCGCACGTCGCCGCCACCGACCCCTGGCTGCGCGCGCATCCGCCGGTGGTGGACTGGCCGTTGCGGTATCCGGGGTCACGGGTCGACGCGACCCACCCGCTCTGCGCCGCGGTCGCCGACGCCCGCGAACTCGCCGCCGCCGACACGCCGTTGGCGGGCCGACCGCCCCTGGCGGCGTTCCCCTCCGCGGCCGACTCCACGTGGCTGTGCGCCGCCGGGATCCCCGCGGTCGGCCTCGGGCCGGGCGAACTCGCGATGGCGCACGCGTACGACGAGCGCTGCGCGGTGGACGAGATCCTCTGCGCCGCGCGCGCGTACGCGCTGGCCGCGATGGAATGGTGCGGATCATGAGCAAGCCGATCGCACCGTACCTGACCGTCGGCCTGTCGACGGTGGTCCGCAGCATCACCTCGCGCGCCCAGATCGCGCACAACCTCGACATCGTCGAGGAGGCCGTGCACGCCGCGGTGTCCATCGCCGGCATCAACATGCCGGTCAAGCTGATCGCGCTGGCCGAGGGCGCGTTGACCGGATTCGCGGACGAGATCCTCGACATCCCGCACGTCACCGCGGCCCGCGACCTGTTCATCGACATCCCCGGTCCGGAGACCGAGCGACTGGCCGCGCTGGCCCGGCACTACGACACCTACATCGTCGCGCAGTGCAAGGCCCGCTGGCCGGAGATCCTGCCCGACCGGTTCTTCAACACGCTGTTCGTCATCTCCCCGGCGGGCGAGATCGTGCACCGCGCGGCGAAGAACCACGTCTGGTGCCGCGAACGCTCCTGCACACCGCACGACGTGTACGACCGGTGGGTGGAGCTCTTCGGCGACGGCATCGACGCGTTCTACCCGGTGCTGCGCACCGACGACATCGGCAACATCGGCACGATCTGCTGCAGCGACGGCGAATACCCGGAGGCGGTGCGGGCCTTGGCCCTCCAGGGCGCCGAGGTGGTGTACCGCCCCAGCGAGGCGGTGCCGATGACCCAGGCCGGCCCCGACCCCGGAGGCACCTGGCTGCTGCAGAACCGGGCGCACGCCCACTTCAACAGTCTGTACATGGTCTGCCCGAACGCCGGACCGGTCTATCCGACACCCGACTCCCGCTACCCGTACGACATCGCGGGCGGCAACGCGCACATCGTCGACTTCCACGGGGCGGTGCTCGGGCACACCGTCTCCGGGTACAACTCCTTCGTGTCCGGGATCGTCGACATCGAGGCGCTGCGGCAGTTCCGGACGATGAACCTCAACAGCAACTGGCTCAAGGATCTGCGCACCGAGGTCTTCCGGCGGATGTACGACGAGCCGATCCATCCGGCCAACCTGTGGCTGACGGACGAACCGGTCCGGCACGCCGAGGCGGACGAGATCTACCGCTCCAACATCCGCCGGCTGCTGGAGCGGGGCACGTACACGCCACCGGCGCACGCGTTTCCCGGCGCCCGGTACATCGCGCCGCCGGATCCCGGTCCGACCGGGTAGCGCTCGACCGCGCGGGCGGGAGGGCGCTCGGGACCGGCGTCGCGCCGCCGGGTCCGGAACGCGGCACACCGTCAAACGCGCCCGTCGGCGGACGGCTCCGCACACGTGCCCGGTGTTCCGCTGCCGCTGCGGCAGTGGAACACCGGGCACGATCGACCGGCGGAGACCGTCCCGGCTGCCCCGGTCCGTGGGGCACGGATGCCGTGGCTCGATCAGCCGACCCCCACCCGTCGGACGAGGAGTCCCCGGCCGCCGTCGGCACGCGCCCCCGATGCCGGCCGACCCGGCCCTCCAGGCCCCTGGATGATGCGGGACCGCTTTGACAACGTTATCCACGATTCAACGCGGTCAGTAGGATCACAGGACGAGCAAGGCGCCGGAAGGGGCGGTTGAAGTGATGCCGGACAAGGCGGATCAGGGAGGCCTCCAAACTCCCGCACGGCCGACCATGAAGGACGTGGCGGCTGCCGCGGGTGTAGGACTCAAGACGGTGTCGCGCGTTGTCAACGGCGAGTCCGGCGTGAGCGAGGCCACCGCCGCCCGGGTTCGCGGCGCGATCGAGGAACTGGGCTTCCGCCGCAACAACGGTGCCCGGCTGCTCCGCCAGGGCAGCCGCACCAGCAGTGTGGGGCTGATCCTGGAGGATCTCGCCGACCCGTTCTACTCTCAGCTCAGCCGGGCGGTCGAGGACGTGGCCCGCTCCCACGGGTCACTGCTGCTCATCGGCTCCTCCGCCGAGGACCCGGCCCGCGAACGGGAGCTGGCCCTCGACTTCTGCTCCCGCCGGGTGGACGGCCTGATCGTCGTGCCGACCGCCGCCGACCACGGCTTCCTCGCCCCCGAACTGGCCGCGGGCACCGCCGTGGTCAGCGTCGACCGCCCGGTGGCCGGCCTCACCGTGGACACCGTCCTGACCGCCAACCGCCGGGGCGTCGCGGAGGGGGTCGGCCACCTGATCCGGCAGGGCCACCGGCGAATCGGCTACCTCGGCGACAACCCCGCGGTCTTCACCGCGGCCGAGCGCCTCGCCGGCTACCGGCAGGCCATGGCACACGAAGGCTGCGAGGTCGCCGCGTCCTGGGTCGCCATGGGCAAGCCCGAGCCGGTGGGAATCCACCTCGCCCTCGACCGCATGCTGTCCGGACCGGATCCGGTGACCGCGCTGATGTGCGGCAACAACCGGACCACGGTCGCCGTGCTCCGCAATCTGGCCACTCGCCCCGGGAGGCCGGCCCTGGTCGGCTTCGACGACTTCGAACTCGCCGACATGCTGCCCGTGCCGGTCACCGTGGTCGCCCAGGACCCCGCGTTGATGGGCCGGATGGCCGCCGAACTCCTCTTCCGGCGCCTGCGCGGCGAGCAGGCCCAGGTCCAATGCCTGGAGATCCCCACCCGCCTGGTCCCGCGCGGCTCGGGCGAACCGCCGCTCTGACCCGCGGGGCCCGGCCCGCGCCGCGCTCCGACCTCCCGGCGGCCGACTCAAGCGGCCGTCGCGTTGTTGACAGGCCGCGAAACGGAGGGCGATGCTACGCACGCAGCGTTCTGACAACGTTGTCTAGTCGATCGAGTCCCAGCCCACCGAGGAGAACGATGTCCCCCCAGGCCGAGCGCACCCCCCTGCCGGGCGACGAGGCATGGCTGGTGGCCGAACAGGACCGGCTGCTGGGCTTCGCCCGCGGTGCCCGGCTGCCCGAAGGCGGCTTCGGGTGGCTCGACGAACACGGAGCCGTGCGGCAGGACGGATCCGTCCACACCTGGATCACCTGCCGGATGACCCATGTCTTCGCCCTCGCCCATCTGCTCGGGGACCCGGACGCGGCGGCCCTCGTCGACCACGGCCTCGCCGCCCTGACCGGGCCGCTGCGCGACCGCGAGCACGGCGGCTGGTACACCGGCGTGGACGCCGACGGCACCCCGCTCGCCGCCGAGAAGTCCGCCTACGCCCACGCCTTCGTGGTGCTGGCCGCCGCCGGCGCCGCCGCCGCCGGACGCCCCGGCGCCCGCGAGCTGCTGACCGAGGCGCTCGACGTGATCGAGCGCCACTTCTGGGACGAGGAACAGGGCCTGCTGTTCGAGTCCTGGGACCTGCCCTGGGAGGCCTGCGAGCCCTACCGCGGTGCCAACAGCAATATGCACGCCGTCGAGGCGTTCCTCGCGGCCGGCGACGTCACCGGCGACCCGGTCTGGCACCAGCGGGCGCTGCGGATCGTCCGGCGCATCGTCCACGTGCACGCCCGCGCCGCCGACTGGCGCCTGATCGAGCACTTCGACACCGAGTGGACCCCGCAGTACGACTACAACCAGGAGCGGCCCGACGACCCGTTCCGCCCGTACGGCGCCACCGTCGGCCACTGGTTCGAGTGGGCGCGGCTGATGCTCGGGCTGCGTGCGAGCCTGCCCGACGCGCCCGGCTGGCTGCTCGACGACGCCGAGGCGCTGTTCGCCGCCGGCATCCGGGACGGCTGGCACGCGGACGGCTCGCCGGGTTTCGTCTACACGGTGGGCTGGGACGGCGCTCCGGCCGTCCGCGCCCGCATGCACTGGGTCGCCGCCGAGGCGATCGCCGCCGCCTCCGTCCTGCACCGGGTCACTGGCAAGGCCGAGTACGAGCGCTGGTACCGCACCTGGTGGCAGTACGCCGAGGAGGCGTTCCTCGACCGCGTCCGCGGCAGCTGGCACCACGAGCTGAACCCGCAGAACTCCCCCGCCGCGACCGTCTGGCCCGGCAAGCCGGACGTCTACCACGCCGTGCAGGCCACCCTGATCCCGCGGCTTCCCGCCGCGCCCGCGATGGCCGAGGCGCTGCGCCGGAAGCCCGCCTGAAGTCCCGTCAGACCCGGATGCCCCGACCCGAGGAGAACCGAACGTGATCACAGTCGTCGGCGAAGCCGTCATGGACCTGATGCGGTCCGGCCAGGGCGGAACCACCGCGCACCCGGGCGGCAGCCCGGCCAACGTCGCGGTCGGCCTCGGCCGCCTGGGCAACGACGTCGCCCTGCTCACCCGCCTCGGTCCCGATGCCCACGGCACCGAACTCGCCCGCCATCTGGTCGGCAGCGGCGTCGCCCTCCCGGCGGGGGTCGTGGACCGGCACCCCACCAGCACCGCGATCGCCCACACCGACGAATCTGGCTCCGCGACCTACGAGTTCGCCATCACCTGGCAGCTCCCGGACCTGGAGCCGGACGGGCTGCTCGCGGGGAGCGCCTGCCTGCACACCGGTTCGATCGCGGCCACGCTGGAGCCCGGCGCGAGCACCGTCCGCCGCCTGGTCGAGCGGGCCCGCGGCCGCCGGACCGTCTCGTACGACCCCAACTGCCGCCCGTCGCTGATGGGCGACCCCGCACGGGCGCGCACCCGGATCGAGTCGCTGGTCGCCTCGGCCGACGTGGTCAAGGCCAGTGACGAGGACCTCGGGTGGCTGCGGCCCGGGCAGGACGTCGTCGACGTCGCCCGGGAGTGGCTGGCGCTGGGCCCGTCGCTGGTCGTGGTCACCCGAGGTGCGGCCGGCGCCGTCGGGGTCTGCCGCGCGGGGACGGTGGAGCGGCGGGCCCGGAGGGTCGCGGTCGCCGATACCGTGGGCGCGGGCGACGCGTTCATGGCCGGCCTGCTCGACGCGCTGAACCGCCGTGACCTGCTCGGCCTGGACAACGCGGACCGCCTGTACGGGATCGACACCGGCACCCTCGCCGAACTGCTGGACGCGGCGACCCTGGTGTCCTCCTTCACCTGCACCCGGCCGGGCGCCAACCCGCCGACCACCGAGGAGCTGGCCGCCTACCGGGCGGGCATCCGGAGCGGCGCTTCCGCAG
Source organism: Kitasatospora sp. NPDC057692 (assembly GCF_042799475.1). NCBI lineage: Bacteria > Bacillati > Actinomycetota > Actinomycetes > Kitasatosporales > Streptomycetaceae > Kitasatospora > Kitasatospora sp. NPDC057692. Next base: position 17,187 of record NZ_JBHVIV010000078.1, read on the forward strand.
GAAGCCGCTCCGGGATCTGGCCCCACCGCCCCGAGTGACCGGCGGCCGCCCGGCCGCCGACCGTCCGGGAAGTGGCCTGCCGGTGAACAACTCCCGCCCCTATACTGCGAATCCGGCCGGCCGCCGACCATGACGGCGGACCGGTGAAGACGATCGAGGGGCGGGCCGGATGAGCGGCGATCGACTGAGAGTTCCGCACGAGTACCGGGTGGCGACGACGCGGGTCGGGGGGCTCGCGTTCACCATCCTGCCGCTGTCCTTCGGGGCACTGCTGCCGATCTGGAGCGACAAGGAGTTCGCGCCGTCCAGCAAGGCGATCGGCTCGCTGCTGGTCATCGGCTTCTGTCTGCTGGTGATCGCCGGCGTCGCCCGGGCCGGCACGCTGGTCACCGCCGAGGGGATCACCGTCCGCGGGATGGTGCGCCGCCGCCGGCTGCGCTGGGCCGAGATCGCGCGGTTCGGCAAGGCGCCCAACCCGAACGCGCACACGGGCCGCGGCGCGCCGGCGTTCCTCACCTACGCGTTCCGTGCCGACGGCAGCAGAGTCCACCTCCCCTACATCGACGACAAGCACGTCCTGGTGGACCGCGAAGTGGATCGGCTGAACGCCCTGCTGGCCGAACGCCGCGGCGACGCCGGCTGAACCCGCGACGGGCCCGGCGCTCGCCCGGTCGACGCCCCGGACCGCGACCGGTTCGGCTCAGAACGGGCCGGCCGGTCCGCGGTGCTCGCGGGCGGCCGCCAGGTGGCGGGCGGCGGTGCCGAAGTGGTGGGAGACCAGCGGGAGGAGCCGGGGCGCGAGGGTCCGGGTGAAGGCCTCGGCGGCCTCCAGCGGGGCGGTGGCGCGGAGGAGGAGTGCGGCCGTCTCGGCGCCCGACGCTTCGGGGCCGGAGTCCCGCAGGCCCGCCACGGTGCGGCGCAGGAGGATCAGCGCGTCCTCGGCGTCCGGGGGGCCGTCCGGGAACTCGTGGCCCCACCAGGACAGTTCGACGGTGACCGCCTGCAGGTGCGCCTCGCAGCGCCGGAACCACCAGGTGGTCCACGAGGCGGGCAGAGTTGCGGCGTTCGGACCCATGTTGTCACTCGGCACAGGCCGATCATGTCCCACAAAGTCCGTCCGCACCCGGGAAATCCGGAAAAGTCGGTCCTTCGGGTATCGCCGGGCGGCAGCGGCCCCCGGTGACGGCGGCCGGATTCTCTCCCGGAACGACGACGATGATGCCACAACCCGGTGCGCCGGAAGGGAGGTTCGAGAAGAGGAGGACCGCCCCCGGGCGGGCCGGGGGCGGGGTCACGGGGGCGGGGTCACAGGGTGCCGTGGACCACCTGCCCGTCGAAGAGGGTGAGGTCGATCGGGAGGTCGGGCAGGTCGTACGGGGAGGTGTCGGCGAGGCGGCCGCCGAGCACGCACAGGTCGGCGACCTTGCCGGGTTCGAGGGTGCCCTTCCACTGTTCGGCGAAGTCCTGGACGGCGGGGGCGGAGGTGTAGGCGCGCACCGCCTCGGCGAGGCCGACGCGCTCCTGCGGTCCGCTGGTGCGGCCGGTCGCCTTGGACTCGCGCAGCAGCATCGAGGCGACGCCCTGCCGCCAGTCCGGTTCGGTGATCGGCGCGTCGGAGCTGGCGCAGAGCCGCACGCCGGCCGCGAGGGCGGAGCGCACCGGCCACATCCGCCCGGAGCGCTCGGTGCCGACCACCTCGTCCATGAGGTCGGAGATGGTCCACTTGATCGCCGGGTTCATGTTGACGCCGTAGCCGTGCTCGGCGAGCAGGGCGAGGCTGCGTTCGGTAGCGAAGTCGCCGTGGATGAGGTAGTGCCGGGCGTCGGTGCGCGGGTGGGCGCGCTGGGCGGCGGCGAAGGCGTCGGCGACGGTGTCGATCGCCCGGTCGCCGGTGACGTGGACGCCGATCTGGTGGCCGGCGGCGTGCACGGCGCCGATCATCGCGGCGAGCTCGGCGGCCTGGAGCCCGGGCGCGGAGCCGTGCACGCACAGCGCGCCGTGGCCGCCGCCCTCGTACGCGTCGTGCATCCAGGCGGTGCGGTTGGGCGGCACGCCGTCGGCGAAGAGCTTGACGCCGAGGACGGCGAGCCGGCGCGGGTCGACACCGTCCAGCGCCAGTCCGGCCAGCTCGGCGAGCCCGGCCCGCACGTCCGGCAGGCCGCCGCCCATCGGGGAGGGCAGCAGCAGGAGGCTGACCCGGGCCCGCAGGTCGCCGCCGCGGGCGAGGTCCAGGTAGGTGCGCAGCGCCCCGGTGCCCATCGCGCCCGCCATGATGCCCTCCCCGCCGGGGCCGAGGCCGGGCTCGGTGTAGCTGGTGGTGCCGAGGGCGTGCAGGGCGCTGATCGCGCCGGTGATCGCCGCGCGGCGGCGGCGCTCGTCGGGGCGCGGGATGTGGGCGTGGACGGCGCGCTGGGCGGCCTCGCGGAGGATGCCGGTGGGGTGTCCGGCCGGGTCGGCGTCGATGGTGCCGCCGGGCGGGGGCTGGGTGGCGGGGCCGATGCCGGCGGCGCGCAGGGCCTCGGTGTTGACCCAGGCCATGTGGTCGGAGAAGTCGGTCAGGCAGACCGGGTTGTCGGGGGCGGCGGCGTCCAGGTCGGCGCGGTCGGGCAGCGTCCGGCGGCCGTCGCGGCACTCGGCGAGGTAGCCGACGTCCCAGCCGCGGCCGACGATCCACTCCCCCGGCGCGGCGGTGCGGGCGGCCGCGGCGACGGCCGCCACGATGTCCGCGATCGAGCGGACGACGGGGAAGTTGAGGTCGAGGGCGAGCGGCGGGCGGTTGAGACCCCAGGCGTGGCCGTGCAGGTGGGAGTCGTTGATGCCGGGCAGGACGGTGCGGCCGCGCAGGTCCACCACCGCGGTGGCGGGCCCGGCGTGGGCGAGGACGGCGGCGGTGCTGCCGACGGCGGTGATGACGCCGTCGCGGACGGCCAGGGCCTGGGCGGTGCCGAAGCCGGCGTCGACGGTGAGCACGTCGCCGTCGACGAGGACGAGGTCGGCCGGGCGGGGGTCGGCGGGAGCGGTCACGGTGGTCAGGGCCCCTCGGGGGAGACGATGCCGCGGTCCGCCCAGTAGGGCTCGACCAGCTCGCGCACCCGCTCGGCACCGACCCGCTCCAACAGTTCCAGCGCGCCGACGTTGTCGGTCAGCTGCTTCATCCGGCTGGCGCCGAACAGCACGGTGGCCGTGGCGGGGTGGGTGAGCGCGAAGGCGACGCAGAGCTGCGCGGGGGTCGCGCCGAGGTCGGCGGCGACGGCGGCCAGCCCGCCGGCGGACTCGGTGATCCGGTCGCGGATCCCGCCCGGGTCGCGGCCGATCTCGCGCGCGGGGCTGGTGCGGCCGGCCAGGATGCCGCCCTCCAGGATGTCCGAGGCCTGGAGCGAGAGGCCGTCGGCGAACAGCTCGGCGAAGGGCTCGCCGTCGGGGATGGCGCGGCGGCAGGGGCTGTACTTGAGCTGGGCGAGCTGTGGGCCGGGCGAGCCGGCGGCGCGGGCGTGCTCGCGGATGGTGCGGATCGCGGTGGCGGACCAGTTGTTGACGCCCCAGCAGCCGATCAGGCCCTCCTTCTCCAGCTCGGCGAGCTCCTCGGCGACGGCGCGCAGGTCGAGGTCGTCGCGGCGGATGTCGCCGAGCACGGCGAGGTCGGCGTGCTCGACGCCGGCCCGGAAGAGGGCGTTGGCCAGCTGGTCGCGCAGCGACAGCTGCGGGTAGGGCTCCAGCCAGAGCTTGGCGGAGAGCAGGTAGTCCGCGCGGGCGAGGCCGCCGGCCCGCACGATGGCGGAGAACAGGACGTCGGTGAAGACCGGCGGGTGGCCGGGGATGCCGTAGACGGCGACGTCGAAGAGGTTGATGCCGAGGTCCACGGCGTGGCGGACCATGGCGACGGCGTCACCGAAGTCCATCCGGTCATAGGTGTGCCAGGAGCCGAGGGACAGGGCGGACACCTCGGGTCCGGCGGTGCCGAGCCGGCGGCGGGGGACGACGGTCATGGTGGTCCTCACGGGGGTCGGGGGTGGCTCAGGGGAACGAGGAGCGGGTAGGGAACGAACGGGCGGGCGGGTGCGGCAGGGGCACCCGGCGCCCCGGGGACGGGACACAGGGACATGAGGGACGCCCCGGGGCGCCGGGCGGATCGGGGGCGCCGGCGGACGGGCCGCCGGCGCGGGTCGGGCCGGGGTCAGGGCAGCCAGGGATGGACGACGGCCTTGGTCTGCTCCAGGCGGGCCATCGCCTCGATGGCGCCGGTCGCGCCGCCCAGGCCGACCGGGGCGCTGAACAGCGCGTCCCAGTCGAAGTGCGAGCGGAACGCGGCCAGGAACTCCACCGCCCGGTGGTAGTCGCCGACGTCGCCGTTGAGCGAGCCGAGCACGGTCAGCTCCTTGCCCATGACGGTGCCCAGCGGCAGCTCCTGGAGAGCCGGTCCGGTGGTGCCGACGACCACGAACCGCCCGCCCCAGGCGGCGAGGTCCACTGCCTCGGCGCCGACGCCGGGCGCGCCCGCGAGGTCGATCACCAGGTCGGCGCCGCGCCCGCCGGTGGCGGCGAGCACCGCCTCGCGGCGGGCCTCCGGGCCGTCGGCCAGCCCCAGCGTCAGGTCGGCGCCGAACTCGGCGGCGAGTTCCAGGCGGCTGTCCGGCGCGCCGATGGTGATCACCGGTCCGGCGCCGCCCGCCTTGGCGACGGCGGTGGCGACGATGCCGAGCGCACCGGCGCCCTGGATCACCACCGAGGAGCCGGGGCGGGTGCCGCCCGCCCGGTCGAAGGCGTGCAGCACCGTCTTGACGGCGCAGCCGGCCGCAGCGGCCCAGGTGGACTCGACCTCGTCGGGCAGCAGGTACTTCTGCGCCTTCGGGACGACGTAGTTGTACTCGGCGAGCCCGGCGGTGGCGTACGGGTAGCGGTCGGCCCGCTGGCGGAATCCGTAGCCGCGGTCCTCGCAGGCCACCGGGGTGCGCAGCACGGTGCAGCCGTGGCAGTAGCCGCAGGTGGACTCGGACCAGCCGATCCGGCGGCCCACCGCGACCGGGCGGCCGAGCGCGTCCACGGTGCCCTCCCCCACCGCGACGACGGTGCCGGTCATCTCGTGGCCGAGGACCAGCGGCAGCATCCCGGGCAGGGACATCGCCCCGCTCCACAGGTGGACGTCGGTGGCGCACAGCGTGGCGCAGTCAACGCGCACCAGGGCGGCGCCCGGTTCGATCCGCTCGGGCAGCGGCAGCTCCTCGATCACCAGCGGCTCGCCGTGGGCGTACAGCACGGCGGCCCTGGTGCCGGTCGGAAGCGTCATGGTCCTTCGTCTCCTTCGTTCCCCCGGTCGACGGTCCGGGCGGGTGCCCGGGCCGGTCAGCGGCTGTGCGCGGTGTCCCAGACCTCGTTGCGGCTGCGCCACCAGAGCAGCACCACGATGACCAGGAAGGGCACCACGCCCTGGTACTTCTGGATCGCCTCGACGGAGGCGGACAGGCCTTCCAGGCAGCCGAGGACGAGGCCGCCGAGCAGGGTCAGCGGCAGGCTGCGGAAGGCGCCGAGCATGGCGACGGCCAGCGCGGTGTTGATGAGCTTGCCGAGGGTGGAGAAGTCCCCGCCCAGGCGCGGCGCGGCGAGCACCACGACCAGCGTGGTGACGGCGCCGATGGCGGCCCACACGGCGACGGCCAGCCTGGCCACCGGGATCCCGACCACCTCGGCGGTGGCGGGCTGCTCGGAGAGCGCCTGGAGGCGCAGGCCGAGCCGGGTGCGGCCGAGCAGCAGGCCGACGCCGACGGTGATCAGCGCGGCGAAGGCGATGGTGACCAGCACGGACTGCGGGATCACCACGCCGCCGAGGGTGAGCACCGGCTTCTCGAAGGGGCTCGGGAAGGTGTGCGCGCCGGTGGTGGTGGAGCCGAACAGCCGCAGTCCGGCGGCCATCACGGCGACGTAGACGGCGACGGTGACGGCCGCCTTGGTGTTCTGCGAGTGGCCGGCGAACCAGCGCACCAGCACCGTGCCGAGCAGGGCGGACAGCGCCGCCCCGGCGAGCACCCCGGCGGGCAGGGCCAGCCAGAGGCTCACCCCCTCGTCGGTGAGGCTGACCATCACGAAGGCGCCGATCGCGCCGACGGCGGCCATCGCGAAGTTGACGGTGGCGACGAGCCGGTAGGTCAGGACGACGCACAGGCCGAGCAGGGCGTAGACGCCGCCGCCGGTCAGGCCCGCGAGCGTGGAGTTGAGCATGGGACACCTCCTGGGGTCCGGCGGGGGTCCTGCGGGGTCGGGGTCACTTCTTGCCGGGGACGACGAAGCCCTCGGGGAGGACCTTCCAGGCGCCGTCGACGGCCTGGACGAAGCGGCTGCCCTGGACCGGGTTGTGGGCGTCGCTGTCGCCGAACACCCAGGGGGTGCCGACCATCGGGTACTCGATGGGCTGCATGGTCTTGAAGGCCTCGGTGACGGTCTCCCGGGTGATCGGCCCGGACATGCCCTTGAGGACCTGGACGAAGAGGTCCGCCGCCATCACGCCGCCCTGGCTGAACGCGGTCTTCTGGATCTTGTTCTTGTCGACCAGCTGGGACCAGCGGTCGTTGCCCGGCAGGGTGGTGTCGGTGTAGGGCTGCCACTCGGTGCCGGCGTAGACCTTGAGGCCGGACGGGATGGCCTGGGCGTTGGCGTCGGTGTAGCTGTTGGCGCCGACGATGAAGTCGACGTCGTCCATGCCCTGGGTCTTGGCCTGCGCGAAGTACGGGCCGACGATGCCGTTGTAGAGGACGGCCTGGCAGCCGGCGCCCTTGTCGGCGACCAGGTACTTGGTCGGGTCGCCCTCGGCGATGGCGAGCTCCTTGTGGGCGAGCTGCTTGCCGGTCAGCACGGTCCACTTCTTGATGGCGTCCTCGATGCCGCCGCCGCTGCCGGGCAGCACGGTGTAGTCGAGGCAGACCTTGTCCCGCTTGAGCACCTCGGAGGCGTAGTAGAGGTTCGCGGTCAGCAGGTTGAACGGGCCGGGGTTGACCGGGGCGATGTTGGGGCTGGTGAAGCAGGCGGGGTCGACGCCGACCGCCGGGATCGAGACGATCCGCTCCTTGCTGTAGGTGGCGCGGTTGAGGCCGCAGTCCACAGCGCTGGAGGAGCCGACCAGGGCGATGACCTTCTTGGACTTGACGAGGTCGACGGCCGCCTCGGTGGAGCGCTGCGGGTTCATCGCGTCGTCCATGCTGACGAGTTCCAGCTTGCGGCCCTTGATGCCGCCGGCGGCGTTGACCTCGTCGAAGACGGCCTTGACCGCCTGGGGGACCTCGGGGGTCTGGAAGAGGCCGGTGATGCCGTTGATCGAGCCGACCTTGATCGGGCCGGACTCCGAGTCGGACCCGGAGCTGGTGCAGGCGGTGGCGCCGAGGGCCAGCGCGGTGGCGGCGGCGAGGGCGGCGATCGGCCGGGCGTGCGTCATGGGTGCACTCATTTCGGTCTGTGGGGGCGCGCCGGAACAAGGGGGGCGGTGCGGTCCCGCGCGAGGGTGGGTGTGGGGGTGCGGGAGGTGCGGGAGGCGGGGCGGAGCGGGCCGGTCAGGCGACCGAGACGTGCGCGGTGCCGAGGTAGGCGGCCATCACGGTCGGGTCGGCGAGCACCTCGCCGGTCGGGCCGCTCGCGATGACGTGGCCGAAGTCGAGGACGGTGACCTCGGAGCAGGCGGCCTGGACGAGGTCCATGTCGTGCTCGACGAGCAGGACGGAGACGCCGTACCGGGAGGGGACCTGGGCGAGCCGGCGGCCGAGGGCCAGCGACTCGGCGGCGGACTGGCCGGCGGCGGGCTCGTCGAGCAGGGCGACGGCGGGCCTGGCGGCGACGGCCGCGGCGACGTCGAGCAGGCGGCGGGCGCCGGCGTCGACCAGGGAGACGGGCAGGCGGCCGGGCGGGCAGCCGAAGAAGTCGAGCAGTTCGTCGGCCTCCTCGGCGGAGAGGCCGCGGCCGGCGCCGATGGTGAGGTACTCGTACTGGGTGAGCTCCGGGGCGATGGTGGTGGTCTGGAAGGTGCGGCGCAGTCCGCGCCCGGCGCGGGCGCTGGGGCTGAGCCGGTCGAGCGGGTCCCCGGCGAGCGCCACGCTTCCGCCGTAGCCGCCGACGAAGCCGGTGACGGCGGCGATGAAGGTGGACTTCCCGGCGCCGTTGGGGCCGATGAGGCCGACCACCGCGCCCCGGGGGACGGTCAGGTCGACGGCGTCCAGGGCGGTGACCTGGCCGTAGCGGACGGTCAGCCCGCTGACGGTGAGGGCCGGCTCGCCGGTGGCCACGGTGGCGGGGACGGCGGGCGCTTCGGGCTCGGCCGGGCGCTCGGCGGCGGTGGCGGCGGCGGTCTCGTGCTCCTTGAGGAAGGCGCGGGCGGCGCGCTCACGCTTGCGGGAGCGGGTGAAGTCGGTCTGGCTGACGCCGCTGCGCAGCGCGAAGACGGCGCCGACGCCGAACAGCATGCCGCCGAGGTCCTGCGGCAGGTCGAGCTTCTCCAGGATCGTCGCCATCACGGCGCCGAAGACGCCGCCCATCACGGCGCCCTCGGGGTTGTGCGGGCCGATCATGATGGCGACCGCGAACAGCGCGAGCGACTGCATCATGGCGAAGTTGCCGGGGACGACCAGGCCCAGCTGGCCGGCCATCAGGCCGCCGCCGACGCCCGCGACGAAGGCGCTGATCGCGAACGCGGCGAGCTTGCTGCGGGCGACCGAGACGCCGTGCGCGGCGGCGGCCCGCTCGGAGTGCCGCAGTTCCGTCCAGGACATCCCGAGCCGGGTGCGGTTCAGCAGCGCGAGGCCCAGCGCGATCACGGTGAAGACCAGGACGACGAGGACGAAGTAGGCGCCGTCCTCCTCGAACAGGGCGGGCCGCTCCAGGGTCCTGAGCTCGGACATGCCGGGCATCTGGTTGGCGTTCAGCACGATGTCGGCGGAGACCGCGAAGCCGAAGGTCACCACGGCCAGGTTGACGCCGCGGATGCGCAGCGCGGGCAGGCCGATCGCGACGCCGACCGGGACGGCGGCCAGGCCGCCGAGCACCAGCCAGACCAGGAAGCCGCCGGGGGCGTCGGCGACGTTGAGCCGCAGCACCACCCAGGCGCCGATCGAGGCGAAGGACATCTGGCAGAGCGACATCACGCCGACCCGGCCGACGATGACACCGTAGCTCTGCATGATCACGGCGCTGACCACGGCGGTGATCGCCAGGTACACCCAGTAGGCGGGCAGCAGGGTGGGGACCAGGACGCAGGCGGCGACGGCGGCGCCGAGGCCGGTGAGCAGGGCCCGTCGGTCGCCGGCCAGTCTTTCGGTGAGGCTCATGCTCCCCCGCTCTCCGCCGGGCCGGTGCCCGGGCCGTGGTCCGCGGCCGCCGCGCCGGCGGGCTGCGGGGTCGCGCCGAAGTAGAAGTCGTGCAGCCGGTCGGCGTCGCCGCGCAGTTCGGCGCAGGGACCGTCGTAGGCGAGCCGGCCCTTGCTGAGCACGTAGGCCCGCTCGCCGATCTCCAGCGCGAGGTGGGCGAACTGCTCGATGAGGAGCACCGCGATGCCGAGGTCGACGAGGTCGGCGACGGCCTTCATCAGGCGGTGGACGACCACCGGCGCGAGGCCGGAGGACATCTCGTCGATGAGGATCGTCTTCGGCCTGGAGACCAGGGCGCGGCCGAGGACGAGCATCTGCTGCTCGCCGCCGGAGAGGTGGCCGGCCTGCAGGCCGCGGCGCTTGTCCAGCTCGGGGAAGAGCCGGTAGGCGGTGTCGAGGTCGGCGCCGTCCCGCTGGGCGACCAGCAGGTTCTGTTCGACCGTCAGGGTGCGGAAGACGCTGCGGGCCTGCTCGACGTAGGCGAGTCCGGCGGTGGCGCGGCGGTAGGTGGACAGCTTGTCGATGGGCGTCCCGTCGAGGCTGACGGTGCCGGAGGTGCAGCGCACCAGGCCGGCGATGCCGTCCATCAGGGTGGTCTTGCCGGCGCCGTTGGCCCCGAGCAGGACGGTGACCGAGGCGGGGGCGACGTCCAGGCTCACCCCGTGGACGACGGGGGCCTCGGCGCGGCTGATGTGGAGGTCGCGCAGCGCGAGCGCGGGTGTCATCGCTCGGCCCCGCAGGCGGCGCGGATGGCGTCGGCGACCAGGGCGTGGGCCCGGGCGGCGTCGGTGAGGTCGGTGGCGAGCAGGCCGAAGAAGCCGTGGATGAGGCCGTCGAAGCGCACCAGCGAGGTCTCGACGCCGGCGGCGGCGAGGGCCCGGGCGTACTCCTCGCCCTCGTCGCGCAGCACGTCGTACTCGGCCTCCAGGACGAGCGCCCGGGGCAGGCCGGACAGGTCGCGGGCGCGCATCGGGAGCAGGTAGGGGTCGGCGAGGTCGGCCTCGTCGCGCGGGTACTGGGTGAAGAACCAGTCCATGCTGTCCTTGGACAGGAAGTAGCCCTCGGAGAAGTCGCGGTAGGAGACCCGGCCCTCGTCGGGGTGGGCGACCACCGGGGAGACCAGGACCTGGAGGGATATCCGGGGTCCGGCCTGGTCGCGGGCGCGCAGGCTGGTGACGGCGGCGAGGTTGCCGCCGGCGCTCTCGCCGCCGATGGCGAGGCGCTCGGGGTCGGCGCCGAGGGCGGCGGCGTTCCCGTGGAGCCAGGTGAGGACGGCGTAGCAGTCGTCGGCGGCGGCCGGGTAGCGGTGCTCGGGGGCGAGCCGGTAGTCGACGGAGACGACCACGGCGCCGGCCGCGGCGCACACCGCGCGGCAGGAGTACTCGTTCTCGTCGAGACAGCCGATGGTCCAGCCGCCGCCGTGCAGCCAGACGAAGGCGGGGAAGGGGCCCTCGCCCTCGGGGGTGTAGATCCGCACGGGGATGTCGCCGGCCGGGCCGGGGACGGTGCTGTCCACCACCGAGCCGACGGACGGCAGGGTCTCCGGCATGATCCAGGTGGTGCGGAACTGCTCGCGCATGGTCGCGGCATCGAGCTCGACGGGCTGGGCGGGCTGCTCAGGTGCACCGGCCCGGTCGATGATCAGCTGTGCCTCGGGGTGCAGGGGCATCGTTTACCTCCGATGGCCCGGGTGCCGCTGGGGGTTCGGCACTCGAAAATCGTATCTGATTCCATGTACGTTAAGCAGTCACAATCCACGGTGTCCAGAGCTGGGAGCAAGATGATGCGCAACGGATTCCAGGCCGGAATCACCACAGCTGACCTGGTCATGCGGGGTGGCCGCGTGCACACGATGGACGGCGCCCGAACGGTCGCCGAGGCGCTGGCGGTGCACGGGGGCACCGTCGTCCGGGTCGGCACCGATGCCGAGGTGGCGCCGCTGATCGGGCCCGGGACCAGGGTGGTGGAGCTGCGCGGGCGCTCCCTGCTGCCCGGGATCAACGACTCCCACCTGCACGGCGCCTGGCTCGGCACGATGTGGCCGGACACGCTGATGGCGCAGCTGGCCGCCGCGCCGGCGGACGGCGGGCCCGGCCACGACCACCACGGCCACGACCACGCGGGCGAGGGACCGGCCCTGGCCGCCCTGAGCACCCCCGCCGAGCGGCGCCGGGCGATCCTGCGCACCGGCGAGCTGCTCGCCTCGCTCGGCATCACCAGCTACACCGAGCCCGGCCTCGGCCCCGGCGAGGACGGCGGCCCGACCGGCTGCTTCTCCTCCGCCGTGCTCGCCGAGTACGCCGGGCTGGCCGCCGAGGGCCTGCTGCGCGCCCGGGTGACCGCGCTGCTGCTGTTCGGCCTGCTGGACGGCGCGAGCAGCGCCGCCGACCTGCTGCGCGGGCTGACCGGGTTCGCGGCGCCCGCCGAGGTGCCGGGCTGGTTCCGGGTGGCCGGGGTGAAGATCTTCGCCGACGGCATCCCGCCGATGGGCAGCGCCTGGAGCGAGGAGCCGTACGCCGACGGCGGCCACGGCGACCTGCTGGTGGACGGTGCGGACGCGGGCGAGCGGGAGGCGAACCTGCGCGCGATGATCCGGGCCGCGCACGCGGCCGGCCACCAGATCGGCGTGCACGCCACCGGCAGCCGCACCACCCGGGTGGTCACCGAAGCCTTCGCCGAGGCCAGGGCGGCGGACGGCCGGGACGGACGGCACTACCTCATCCACGGCGATGTGCTGCATCCGGCGACGCTCGCCGCGATGGCCGCCGCCGGGGTGGGCCTGAACACCCAGCCGGGCATCGCCGCCGCGACCGCCCCGATGCTCGCCGGTGCGCTCGGCACGGACGCGCTGGCGCACGCCTGGCCGGTGCGCGACGCGCTGGCGGCGGGCGTCCCGCTCTGCCTCAGCTCGGACGCCCCGGTGCTCGCCCCGGACTGGCGGGCCGGCGCGGCCGCGGCGGCCACCCGGGCCGTCGAGGCCACCGGCCGCGACCAGCGGCTGGCCCTGGCGGAGGCGCTGTACGCCTACACCGCGGCCCCGGCGCGGCAGGACGGCGCCGAGGACTGGAAGGGCACCCTGGAGGCCGGGAAGGCGGCCGATCTGTGCCTGCTGGACGCGGACCTGCGGGAGGTCGCCCCGGCCGCGCTGCCCGAGGTTCCGGTCGCGATGACGGTGGTGGACGGCCGGGTGGTGCACGAGGCCTGAGCACCCGGGCGCACGACGGCCGCGCCCCGGACCCCCCGCGGCGGGGGTCCGGGGCGCGGTCGTGTCACTGGGCCGGTCCGTCGGTGCCCCAGGAGGCGCCGGGGTGGACGACCCCGCGGTCCAGCCAGAGGCCGGCGACCGCCGCGCGCAGCTCCTCCCCGTGCCGCTCCAGCAGGTCGAGCGCGCCGAGGTTGGCCTCGAACTGCTCCAGGCTGCTGGCGCCGAACAGCACGCTCGCGGCGGCCGGGTGGGTCAGTGTGAAGGCGACGGCCAGCTGGGCCGGGGTGGCACCGAAGCCCTCGGCGATCCGCAGCACCTCCGGGTAGGACTCCCGGATCCGCTCGCGGATGCCGCCCGGGTCGGCCCCGATCTTGCGCTGCGGGTGCAGCTTGCCGGCCAGGATGCCGCCCTCGAAGACGTCGGAGGCCTGGAGGCCGAGCCCGAACTCGTCGAAGAGCCGCCCGTAGGGCTCGCCCTCGGGCACCGAGCGGCGGGCCAGGCTGTACTTGAGCTGGGCGAAGGACGGCGCGACCAGGCCCTCGGCCCGGGCGAACCGACAGGCCTCGGCCAGGTCGTCCGCCGACCAGTTGTTGACGCCCCAGGCGGTGAACCGCCCGGCCCGCACCTGCTCGGCGACGTCCGTGACCACCGCGGGGACGTCGAGGGCGCCGAGGTAGTCGCCGACCACCACGAAGTCGGCGCGGTCGGTGCCGACCCGGGCCAACGAGACCTCCAACTGCTCGGCGAAGGAGGCCTTGGGGTAGTCCCAGAGCCAGAGCTTGCCGCAGAGCAGGTAGTCCGCGCGGGAGAGCCCCGCGTTGCGCACGGCCTCGCCGAAGAGGATGTCGGTGACCGCGTTCTCCGCGTGCGGGCCGAAGTTGTAGTGGGCGACGTCGAACAGGTTCACCCCGCGCGCGACGGCGCGGGCGACCAGCTCGGCCGCCTCGTCGGTGGTCATCCGGTCCCAGGTGTTCCACGAGCCGAGGCCGAACACCGGCACCTGCGGGCCGTCCGCACCGAGTCGGCGGCGGGGCACCGCCCGGCCGTCGCCGTCCTGGGACACGGTTTCCGAGTACTCCACGCCAACCTCCTGAGGATCCGATCGGTCCGGCTCTGGCCGCCGGGAAGGCGATCGTATAGCATCCGGCATATTCTTTGACCGTCAAGGAGGACGCGATGTCCCTTCGCCCGGAATCCCCCCGTTCCGCGGACCCGGCCCCGATCGTCGAGGTCGCCGTCGGCTACATGGCCGCCAAGCAGCTCTTCGCCGCCGCCGACGCGAACCTGTTCGCCGCGCTCGCCGACGGCCCGCTGGACGTGCCGCGGCTCGCCGAGCGCACCGGCCTGCCCGAGCGCACCACCCGCATCCTGGCCGACGCGATGGCCGGGCTCGGCCTGCTGGAGCGCACCGACGGACGCTACGCCAACTCCGCCAGTACCGCCGCCTACCTCACCGGCGCCGAGGGCCAGATCGACCTGCGCCCCTTCCTCACCTTCCTGGACGAGATCAGCTACGGCCACTGGCTGGGCTTCGGCGACACCAGCCGCACCGCCGAGCCGCAGCAGCTCGACTTCGGCGGCGAGCGGATGACCACCTTCCTCGGCGGCGTGATGACGTACAACGCCCTGCACGCCCGCCAGCTCGCCGAGCACTACGACTTCACCGCGCACGAGCGGGTGCTGGACCTCGGCGGTCTGTCCGGATCCTTCCTGGCCGAGGCGCTCACCGCCGCCCCCGGCCTCAAGGGCACCTTCTTCTCGGCCGGGGAGCTGGTCGGCCACGCCCGCGACGTGCTGGCTGCGGCCGGGGTCGCCGACCGGGTCGACATCGTCGAGGGCGACGCCGTGGCCGGCGACGTCCCGGGCGGCTACGACCTGGTGCTGCTGGAGCACGTGGCGCACCGCTTCGACCCGGAGCAGAACCTCGCCATCGCCCGCCGGGCGCGCGCGGCGGCGGCCGAGGGGGCCACGCTGGTCCTGCTGGACTTCTTCCTGGACTCCGACGACCGGCAGCGCGCCATCGACGCCCTGCACGCCGGCGAGTACCTGGTGATCGACGGCACGACCGTCTACCCGGAGGACGAGGTCCGCGGCTGGCTGCGCGAGGCCGGCTGGGAGCCCGTGGAGACCCGCGCGCTGCCCGGCAGCCCGCGCATCATCATCGCGGAGGCACGATGAGCACCGAGGACACGCCGAGCACCGAGGGCACGACGGCCGGGGGCGCGGCGGACGGCGCCGGGCGCGTCGTCCTGGTCACCGGGGCGGCCAGCGGCATCGGCCGGGCGGTCGCCGAGGCCTTCGCGGCAGCCGGCGACCGGGTGGTGGTCGCCGACCTGAACCGCGCGGCGGCGGACGCCGTGGCGAAGGAGCTGGGCGACACCGCGCTCGCCGTCACCATGGACGTCACCGACCGGGCGAGCGTGACCGCGGCGCTGGCCGAGGCCACCGGGCGGTTCGGCCCGGTCGAGGTGCTGGTCAACAACGCGGGTCTGGCCGGCGGCGGAGGTCCGCTGATCGACCTGCCGGCCGAGGTCTTCGACCTGGTCGTCTCGGTGAACCTGCGCGGCACCTTCACGGTGACCCAGGTGGTCGGCCGGCAGATGGTCGACGGCGGCCGGGGCGGGGCGATCGTCAACATCAGCTCGATCGGCGCCCGCCAGCCCACCCCGGGGCTCGGCCACTACGAGGCCACCAAGGCCGCGGTGGACGCGCTCACCCGCACCGCCGCCCTGGAACTCGCCGGGCACGGCATCCGGGTCAACGGCGTGGCCCCCGGGCCGGTGCACACCCCGATGACGGCGCCGCTGATGGACGACGCGGCCGCGCGCGGCGCCTGGGAGGCGCGGATCCCGCTCGGCCGGATCGCCGAGACCGGCGACCTGACGCCGCTGGTGCTGTTCCTCGCCTCGGCGCAGGCCCGCCACATCACCGGCGCGGTGGTCCAGGTGGACGGCGGCCAGCTGCTCGTCTGACCTCCGGGAAGCCCCGAAGGGGCGGGAGTCCTCGCGGACTCCCGCCCCTTCGGGCTGTGCGGGCCGTGGCGGGCCGTGCGGTCCGGCTCAGCCGGACGGCTTGGCCTGGTGCAGCGCGTCGGCGGTGGCCGCCTTGTGGGCGCAGGCCACCCGCTCGATCTCGGCCGCGTCGGCGCCCTGCTCGATCAGGTCGAGGATGTGCTCGTGCTCCACCACCGAGCGCCGGGCCCGGCCCGGCACGTAGGTGAAGGTGGAGCGGCGCATGTGGTCCAGTCGGGCCCACTCCTCCTCCAGCAGGGAGCGCAGGTGCGCGTCCGGGCAGTGCTGGTAGATCGAGAAGTGGAAGGTGCGGTTGAGCGCGGTGAACGCGGCCGGGTCGAACTCGTCCAGCGCGGCCACCATCCGGGCGTTGATCTCGCGCGAGGCGGCGATCTGGTCCGGCGTCAGCAGCGGTGCGCAGACGGCCGTCGCGTACCCCTCCAGCCGGGCCAGGATCTGCAGCGAGTGCTCGACCTGGACGGCCTCGAAGACCGCCACCCTGGCCCCGATGTTGCGCACCACCTCGACCAGGCCGTCCGACTGCAGCCGGCGCAGCGCCTCGCGCAGCGGGATGGTGCTGACCCCGGTCTCCTGGGCGAGCTGGTTCATCACCAGGCGGTAGCCCGGGCCGTACGTGCCGTCGAGGATGCGCGCGCGCAGCAACTCGTAGCTCTGCTCGGCCTTCGACCCGCCGGTTCGGTCCTTCGCGGAACCCAACGCCGTTCCCTCATCCTTCCTCAGCACGGCACTCGCCCCCGTGGCGGACCGCCGGGCGGTCCGCGCGCCCCGGGCGGTCACCGGGCGAGGGCCTTCAGCACGACGCCGCGGAACTCCGCACCGGCCAGGGCCCCCAGGTGGTCGCCGGGAACGGTCACCAGGTCCGCCCCGTCAAGGGGAGCAACGATACTCTCGATGCCCCGCGTCATCACATCGTCCGCGCCGACGACCACCACCGGGGCCGTCCGGCCGGCCCAAACCCCCGGCGTGAAGGGGGTGTTGCGCAGGCCCTCGACGCAGCGGGCGAGAGCGGCGGCGCGCTCGCCGCGGGAGCGGACCAGGCCGGCGATCATCCCGGTGAAGGGATCGGCGGGCTCACCGCCGTCGGCGACGGCGCGGTGCAGCGCCTCGACGTCGACGCCGGCGAACGGCTCGAACGGGCTGAGCCCGCCGAGCACGACCCGGCCCACCCGTCCGGGCGCGGCCGCCGGGAACTCCCAGGCCAGCCGGGCGCCGAGGGAGTAGCCGACGAGGTCGAACTCCCCCACCCCGGCGGCGTCCAGGGCCGCCAGCAGCCGGGCGGTCAGCGCGCCCGCGCCCGCCTCGGCGGCGTCGGCCGGGTCCGGCGAGGCGCCGTGCCCGGGCAGGTCCGGCACCAGCACGGTGCGCCCGGTGGCGGCGATCGCGGCGGCGGTGCCCGGCGCGATCCAGTCGGCCTCCCCGTCGGAGGCGAAGCCGTGCAGCAGGACGACGGGCGGCTCGCCTCCGGGGCCGCCTCCGTCGCCCTCCTCCGGCGTGATGATCCGCACCGCCAGGTCGTCGCTCGGGTTCATGAGCACTGCACCTCTCCCCTGCTTTCGCATACGATTTTTGATAGTACTGCACGCCCACCCGCCCCGTCATGATCTCGACAGGGCCGGTCTGCATCCGCGGATCATGTACGAAGTCACATCCGATCAACCATGGTCAGGGTCGATCACGTCCGCTATCGTGCATGATGCCGTATACGATTCTAGGAGGGCAATGTGGCACACCCCCTCGGACTGGCGCCGGGAAAGATCATCGCGGTGCACCTCAACTACCGCAGCCGCGCGGCCGAGCGCGGGCGGACCCCCGACGCCCCCTCCTACTTCCTGAAGCCCCCCTCCTCGCTCTCCTGGAGCGGACGGCCCGTCGTCCGGCCGGCCGGCTGCGAACTGCTCGCCTTCGAGGGCGAGATCGCGGTGGTCATCGGCAAGCGGGCGCGGCACGTCCCCCGCGAGCGGGCCCTGGAGCACGTGGCCGGCTACGCCGCCGCCAACGACTTCGGCGTCTACGACCTCAAGCACGCCGACCTCGGCGCCAACCTGCGGGCCAAGGGCCGCGACGGCTACACCCCCGTCGGCCCGGCGCTGCTGACCGGCGTCGACCCCGCCCGGCTGCGGCTGCGCACCTGGGTCAACGGCCTGCTCGTCCAGGACGCCTCCACCGAGGAACTGCTCTTCCCCGTCGACCTGCTGATCGCCGACCTGTCCCGCTCGACCACCCTGGAGCCGGGCGACGTGCTGCTCGTCGGCACCCCGGCCGGCTCCACCGTCGTCCACCCCGGCGACGTGGTCGAGGTCGAGCTGGAGGAGAGCGGCCGGCTGCGCAACGAGGTGGTCGCCGAGGAGCCCGGCGTCACCGAGTACGGCGCGCTGCCCCGGGCCACCGAGACCGCCCGGCAGGCCGCGTACGGCTCCGTCCCGCCGCCCGCGCCCGCCGCCGGGCAGGCCCAGGGCGCCCCCGTCGGGCTGGACGAGGAGACCGCCGCCCTGCTGCGCACCGTCTCCACCGCGACCCTCTCCGCCCAGCTGCGCAAGCGCGGCATCGACCACCACTTCATCGAGGGCGTCCGCCCGGCCCGCCCCGACCTGCGGATGGTGGGCACCGCCCGCACCCTGCGCTACCTGCCGCTGCGCGAGGACGTGTTCGCCGAGATCGGCGGCGGGATGAACGCCCAGAAGCGCACCGTCGAGGAGCTGCAGCCCGGCGAGGTGCTGGTGATCGGCGCCCGCGGCGAGCACGGCTCCGGCACCCTCGGCGACATCCTGGCGCTGCGCGCGCTGCGCCGCGGCGCGGCCGGCGTGGTGACCGACGGCGGCCTGCGCGACAGCCCCTCCTTCGCCGGCCTCGACCTGCCCTCCTACTACGCCGGTCCGCACGCCGCCGTGCTCGGCCGCCGGCACGTCCCGATGGACTCCCAGGTGCCGGTGGACTGCGGCGGGGTGCTGGTGATGCCCGGCGACGTACTGGTCGGCGACGCCGAGGGCGTCGTGGTGATCCCGCCCGCGCTGGCCGCCGAGGTCGCCCGGGACGCCGCCGCCCAGGAGGACGAGGAGCGCTTCGTCCTGCGGCAGGTGGACGGCGGCGCCGGGATCGACGGCCTCTACCCGATGAACGCGCACTGGCGCGCCCGCTACGAGCGCGAGCGCCAGGGCGACTGACCCTCCTCCCACCTCCCCCACTCCCCCCACGGAGACCCGATGAAGTTCCGAAGCGACCCGTCCGTGATCCGCGGCTCCCTCGCCCCCGTGGTCACCCCCTTCACCGCCGAGGGCGCCGTCGACCACGACTCGCTGCGCGCCCTGGTCCGCTGGCAGCTCGACTCCGGCTCGCACGGCATCTCGCTGGGCGGCTCCACCGGAGAGCCGAGCGCGCAGAGCGTCGCCGAGCGGATCGCCGCGATGCGCACCGCCGCCGACGAGATCGCCGACCGGGTGCCGTTCCTGCCCGGGACCGGCTCCGCCAAGCTCGACGAGACCCTCGAACTCACCGCCGCCGCGGCCGAACTCGGCGCCGACGCCGCCCTGGTGATCACCCCCTACTACGCCCGGCCCACCCAGGAGGCGCTGTACCGCTGGTACGCCACCGTGGCCCGGGAGTTCCCGGACCTGCCGCTGGTCGTCTACAACGTGCCCTCGCGCACCGCCGTGGCCATCGAGCCCGAGACGGTGCGCCGGCTGTTCACCGACTTCGACAACATCGTCGGCGTCAAGGAGACCACCAAGGACTTCGAGCACTTCTCCCGGGTGATCCACGCCTGCGGCCCCGAGCTGCTCGTCTGGTCCGGCATCGAGCTGCTCTGCCTGCCGCTGATGGCGCTCGGCGGGGCCGGCTTCATCAGCGCGGTCGCCAATCTGGCGCCCGCCGCGGTGGCCCGGATGTACGAGCTGTGGGAGCAGGGCGACCACGCCGGCGCCCGCGAGCTGCACTACCGGCTCCACCCGCTGGTCGACCTGCTGTTCGTGGAGACCAACCCGGCCCCGGCCAAGTGGGTGCTGGCCCGGCAGGGCCGGATCGCCTCCGAGCACGTCCGCCCGCCGCTCACCGCGCCCACCGAGGCCGGCCTGGAGCGGATCCGCGCGCTGCTCGCGGCCGGCGGCGACCTCACCCAGCAGCTGTGACCCCGGTGCCGAGCACCCCGCCCACCCCGAGAGCAGGAGACGAGATGACCACCACCACCGAGGCGGCCCCGCAGGCCGCCGCCGACCCGGCCGGCGCCCCGGCCCGCCCCGCCGGTCTGCCCGGCGAGATCCTGCACTGGATCGGCGGCGAAGCCGTGCCGTCCGCCGACGGCCGGGTGCTCGACGTCGCCGACCCGGTCTCCAACACCGCCTACGCCACCCTCGCGGCGGGCGCGGCGGCGGACGTCGACCGGGCGGTGGCCGCAGCCCGGGCCGCGTTCCCGGCCTGGTCGGCACTCGGCAACCGCGAGCGGGCGACCGTGCTCAACCGGATCGCCGACGCGGTCGAGGCCCGCGAGGAGGAGCTGGCCGCCTTCGAGTCCTTCGACACCGGCCTGCCGATCACCCAGGCGCGCGGCCAGGCCCGGCGCGCCGCCGAGAACTTCCGCTACTTCGCCGACGTGATCGTGGCCCTCGGCGAGGAGGCCTTCCGGGTCGGCTCCCAGCAGCTCAACTACGTGGTGCGCACCCCGGTCGGCGTGGCCGGGCTGATCACCCCGTGGAACACCCCGTTCATGCTGGAGAGCTGGAAGCTGGCGCCGGCCATCGCCTCCGGCTGCACCCTGGTGCTCAAGCCCGCCGAGTGGACGCCGCTGTCGGCGAGCCTGTGGCCGAGCATCCTCGCCGAGGCGGGCCTGCCGGCCGGCGTGGTCAACATCGTGCACGGCCTCGGCCCGGAGGCCGGCCAGGCGCTGGTGGACCACCCGGACGTGCCGATCCTCTCCTTCACCGGCTCCACCGCCACCGGCCGGCACATCGTGCGCTGCTCGGCGGACCGGCTGAAGACCGTCTCGATGGAGCTGGGCGGCAAGTCCCCGGTCGTGGTCTTCGCGGACGCCGACGTCGAGGCGGCCCTGGACTCGGTGGTGTTCGGCGTCTTCTCGCTCAACGGCGAGCGCTGCACGGCCGGCTCCCGGGTCCTGGTGGAGCGCCCGCTGTACGAGGAGTTCACCCGCCGCCTGGCCGAGCGGGCCGAGCGGGTCCGGGTCGGGCTGCCCGGCGACCCGGCCACCGAGGTCGGCGCGCTGGTGCACCCGGTGCACTACCGCCGGGTGCTGGACTACGTCGAGGCCGGGCGCACCGAGGGGCGGCTGGTGGCCGGCGGCGACCGCCCGGCGCACCTGCCGGAGGGCAACTACCTGCGGCCCACCGTCTTCGCGGACGTGCCGCGCGACGCCCGGATCTTCCAGGAGGAGATCTTCGGCCCCGTCGTGGCCCTCGCCCCGTTCGACGACGAGCACGAGGCCATTGACCTGGCCAATGCCACCGCATACGGTCTGGCCGCATACGTGTGGACGTCCGACCTCAAGCGGGGTCACCGGGTCGCCCACGCGGTGGAGTCCGGCATGGTCTGGATCAACTCGCACAACGTCCGCGACCTGCGCACCCCGTTCGGCGGGGTGAAGGCCAGCGGCCTCGGCCGCGAGGGCGGTGCGCACAGCATCGACTTCTACACCGAGTCCAAGATCGTCCACGTGATGCTCGGGGACGTCCACACCCCGCGCTTCGGCGCCGACGAGCAGCACTGAACCCGCAGATGGAGGTCACGGAGATGCCCACCCCGCCGGACGTCGTACGCTCCGCCTACGCCCAGCTCGTCGTCACCGACCTGCCCCGGGCCCGCTGGTTCTGGGTCGACATGCTGGGCTTCCACGTCCAGTACGAGGACGACCGCGCGCTGTACCTGCGCGGCACCGACGAGCTCACCCACCACAGCCTGGTGCTGCGGACGGGCGAGGCCCCCGCGCTGGACCACATCGCCTACCGGGTCCGCACCCCCGAGGACGTGGACCGCGCCGAGGAGTTCTTCACCGCGCTCGGCTGCCCGGTGCGCCGGGTGCCGGCCGGCACCGGGACGCGCGGCGTCGGCGACGCGGTGCGCGTGCTGGACCCGCTCGGATTCCCGGTCGAGTTCTTCCACGCGATCGACCGGGCCGAGCGCCTCATCCAGCGCTACGACCTGCGGCGCGGCGCGGAGGTCGCGCGGATGGACCACTTCAACATCGTGGTGCCGGACATCCCCGCCGCCTACGAGCACTACCGATCGCTGGGCTTCGGCTGCTCGGAGACCATCGAGGGCGACGAGCACGAGCTGTACGCGGCCTGGATGTTCCGCAAGCAGACCGTGCACGACGTCGCCTTCACCAGCGGCGCCGGGCCGCGGCTGCACCACGTCGGGGTGTTCGCCCCCGAGGCGCACCAGGTGCTGCGCACCGCCGACATCTTCGGCTCGCTGCGGGCCGAGCACCACATCGAGCGCGGGCCCGGGCGGCACGGCGTCTCCAACGCCTTCTACCTGTACCTGCGCGACCCGGACGGCCACCGGGTGGAGATCTACACCTCCGACTACTACACCGGCGACCCGGACCACGAGACCTACCGCTGGAACGTGCACGACGACCGGCGCCGGGACTTCTGGGGCAACGCCGTCATCGAGTCCTGGTACAAGGAGGCGGTGCCGGTGCTGGACCTCGACGGCAAGCCGCTGCCGGTGGTCTCGGCGGCACTGGACGAGTCGGCCGTGCAGGTCGGCGCGGACGGGCTGGGGATCATCCCGGCGCCCGCCGCCGAGCGCTGATCCCTCCGCGCGCCGATCCGCGCTCGCGCCGCCCCGGGCCCGCCGGCCCGGGGCGGCGCTGTCGTTCCGGGCCGAGGACGTTCCAGGCTGAGGACGTTCCAGGCCGCTGTCGTTCCCGCCTCCGGGCGAACGACGAGGCCCCGCCGCCCGGGGGCCGGGGCGGCGGGGCCGTCGGGGGAGGTGCTCAGAGGTGGTAGCCGTACTCGCGGAACTCCCAGTCGGTGACGTACCGGGCGAAGCGCTCCAGCTCGGCGCGCTTGAAGGCGAGGAAGGCCGAGACGAAGCCCTTGCCCAGTACCTCGCAGAGGGCCGCGTCGGCCTCCAGCGCGTCCAGCGCCGCGCCCAGCGAGCCGGGCAGCACCGGCGCCTTCGCGGGGTCGTAGCCGTAGCCCTCCAGCGGCGCGGGCGGCTCCACGGCCTCCTCGACGCCGAGCGCCAGGGCGGCGACCAGGCCGGCGACGGCGAGGTGGGCGTTGGCGCTGGCGTCGCCCAGGCGCACCTCCAACCGGGTCGAGCCGCCGCGCTCCGGGGGGATCCGCACCATCGCGCTGCGGTTGTCCAGGCCCCAGTCGATCAGCCAGGGCGCCAGGGTGTCGGGACCGAACCGCTTGTAGGAGTTCACCGTGGGGTTGAGCAGCGCGGCGAGCGCCGGGGCGTGCCGCAGGACGCCGCCGACGGCGTGCCGGGCGGTGGCGGACAGGCCGTCGGGCGCACCGGGGTCGGCGAAGACGTTGCGCCCCTCGCCGTCCAGGCAGGAGACGTGCAGGTGGAAGCCGGAGCCGCCCTCGGCGTTGAACGGCTTGGCCATGAAGGTGGCCAGCCGGCCCTCGGTCCGGGCGGCCTCCTTGACCGCGGCCTTGAAGCGGAAGGCCCGGTCGGCGGCGTCGACGGCCTCGGAGTGGGTCAGGTTGATCTCGAACTGGCCGCCGGAGAACTCGTGGTTGCCCATGGTGGCGCCGATGCCGAGCCCGGCGAGCAGGCGCAGGGTGCGCAGCAGGTGGCCGTCCGGGTCGCCGCGCCGGCCCGCGACGTAGACGTTGCCCGGCGCGCCCGCGTACGGGCGCCAGCCGCTCGGGGCGGCCGGGTCGGGCTCGCAGAGGAAGTACTCCAGCTCCGGTCCGACGACCGCGGTCAGGCCGAGCCCGGCGAGGCGCCCGGTGACGGCGTGCAGGACCTCGCGGGGGGACTCCGGGCACGGGCGGCCGGTACCCGGTTCGGTGGTGCGGCCGAGGCACCAGGCGACGCCGGGCTCCCAGGGCAGCGGGACCAGGGTGGCGAGGTCGGGGTGGACGGTGATGTCGGGCAGGCCGGCGTCGAGGCCGCCCTCGACCGGGACGACCTCGCCCAGCGGTCCGGTGTGGTAGATGGCGCGGCAGAAGGCGAGGCCGTGGCGGACGGCGGCGGGCAGGGCGTCGACCAGGACGTCGCGGCCGCGGTCGGTGCCCATGAGGTCCGGGTAGGTGATCCGGACGACGTCGATGCCGCGGGCCTTCAGGTCGGCGGCCACGGCCTCGGGGCTCCGCCCTGCGGGGTCCTGCGCGGCGGGATCCTGCGCGGCGGGGTCCGGCACGGCGGCGGGGTCCTGGGCGGCGGGGGCGGCTTCGGGGATGGCGACCGGGTCGGTCACTGCGGGCCTCCTCGTGAGGCGGGCGTGGGGGGTGGGGAGTTCACCGTGGTCCGGGCGGGCGAACGGTCAGCTCCGGCCCGGGACTCTCGTTTGGGATCAAACAGTAGGCCCGACCGGCACCGCCGGACAAGCCCCCCGGGCGGATCCGCGCGATCCGTCCGGACGGGGTGACAGCCGGCCCGCCAGGGCATATCGTATGGCCCCAAACGAGAGACCGTGCGGCGCCGCTCCGAGCCGCCGCCGTCCGCTCTCCCCGGCCCCCGCGATCCAGGAGGTGCCGTGGCCACCGTGCACGGCTTCTTTCACCCCAGGACGGCCACCGGCCGCTCCTCGCTCGTCCCGTCCCCGCCCTGGCACTACTCGGGCGACCTGCTGACCATCGAGTACCGCACCGACCCGGCCCGGGTCGCCGAACTGCTGCCCGCGCCGCTCGGCCTCGCCGAGGAGGACCCCGGAGCCGTCGCGCTGATCTGGGCCGACTGGCAGTCCTGCGCCGCCGACGGCGCCGAACTGCTCGACCCGGTCCGCTCCCAGTACAAGGAGTGCTTCGCCGTGGTGCGCTGCTCCTACCGGGGCCGCACCTACTCGCGCTGCGTCTACATCTGGGTGGACAAGGACTTCGCCATCGCGCGCGGCCTGCACCAGGGCTACCCGAAGAAGCTCGGCTCGATCCACCAGACCCGCCCGCACCCCTACGGCCCGGCCCCTCGGATCGGGGCCGGCGCCCGGTTCGGCGCCACCCTCGCCGCGGCCGACCGGCGGCTCGCCCAGGCGGTGGTGACGCTGGAGGAGGAGTCGGCGACCAACGGCTTCGTCAACGGCCACCCGATGGCCCACCACCGCCAACTGCCCGCCATCGACCGGCCGGGCGTGCTCGCCCTGGACGAGCTGGTCGAGAGCGGGGCCGCCGCCTTCGAGGCCGGACCGGCCTGGCGCGGCACGGCCGAGCTGGAGCTGTTCGAGGCGCCGACCGAGGAACTGGCGGCACTGCGGATCGAGGAGCCGATCGGCGCCTACTACCGGCAGGTCGGGGTGGTCTGGAACGGCGGCCGCCTGCTGGAGTCCGCCGCCGGCGGCTGAGGCCGCCGACCGCGACCCCCTGCGGCGCCGTGCGGGCCCCCGCCCCCCCCCCGCCCCCCCCCCCGAGGAACGGGGGCAAATGGAAGCCCCCCGCCCCCGCATGGG
>NZ_JBHVIV010000079.1:0-39471 GCF_042799475.1 Kitasatospora sp. NPDC057692
GAGACCGCCGCCGCACCGCCGGTCGGGCGGGCGGCGGCGCTCCCGACCGCCGTGCCCGCCGCCGCCGGATCGGCGCGGGCGCCCGCGCCGGCGGGGGAGGACTGGGTGGTCGGGGTGGACGTGGGCGGGTCCGGGATCCGGGTCGCGGTGGCCCCCGGCCGGTGGCCGGAGGAACTCGCCGGGGTGCGGACCGTCGAGGTGCCCGCGCCCGCGCGGGTGTCGGCCGGGGCGGGCGGGCTGGACGCCACGGCGCTGCTCGACCGGCTGCTCCCCGCCCTCCGGGGGCTCACCGCCGGGCTTCCGGCCGGTGCGCGGATCGGGGCCGTCGCGGTCGGCGCCACCGGGATGGCCCTGCTCGGCCGCGACCTCGCCGAGCGGCTGCCCGAGCCGCTCGCCCGGGCCACCGGTGCCCGGCGGCTGGTGCTCGCGGGGGACGCGATCACGGCCCATGTG
Organism: Kitasatospora sp. NPDC057692; assembly: GCF_042799475.1. Classification (NCBI taxonomy): domain Bacteria; kingdom Bacillati; phylum Actinomycetota; class Actinomycetes; order Kitasatosporales; family Streptomycetaceae; genus Kitasatospora; species Kitasatospora sp. NPDC057692. The sequence goes on from NZ_JBHVIV010000079.1 coordinate 454, forward strand.
GGCGCGTTGGGCACTGACTCCGGGGTGACCGTGGCCGGCGGAACGGGGCTGGTCGCCATCGGCTACCGCCCCGGTGCCGGCTGGCGGCGCGCCGACGGCTGGGGCCAGCTGCTCGGCGACTGGGGCAGCGGCGGCTGGCTCGGCCGCGCCGGTCTGGAGGCGGCCCTGCGGGCGTACGACGGTCGGACCGGCGGCTCGCCCCGCCTGCTGGCCGCCGCCGAACGCCGCTACGGTCCGGTGGCCGGTCTGCCGGCCGCCCTCCAACCGCGCCCCGACCGGGCCGCCCGGCTCGCCGCCTTCTCGCCGGACGTCGCGGCGGCGGCCGAGGAGGGCTGCCCGGTCGCCGCCGGGCTGATCGGGTGCGCGGGCGAGGAGATCGCCGCCTCCGCGACCGCCGCCGCCGGGTCGGCCGGCCTGTCCGCCCCGGACCTCGCGCTCACCGGCGGCCTGTTCCGCCTTGCCCCGCTGCGCCGCGCCACCGTCGACGCCCTGGCCGTCCGGCTCCCCGCCGCCCGCCTCCGCACGCCCGACGGCCCGCCCCTGCTCGGCGCCCTCCGCCTCGCCGTCACCGCCGCGGCCGCGCCCGACCTCCCCTGGCCCCTGCACCCGCCCCTCCTCGACGTCCTCGACACCGCCGGTCGGTAGCCCCCGGTGCCCGAGTGGTAGATGGGGCGTCCGGGATGGGACTCGTGCGAACGAATCATTCCGATGTCACCGACCGCTGGTCAAGGGAAAACAAATTTCCCGGGCTCCTGAAATACTCCCGAAATAGAACGGCAATATCGATAAACGGGCATCCGTTCGGTTTTTTCGGAGGGGGAGGGGCCGGTTCCCGGCTGCTTCGGGTGATCGGAATCCGGCAGTGCGCCGGGCGTGCGCCGGATCCGGGCCCCCGGTGCGCGATGTCCGCCTTTCCCCGCGCCGCTCTCGGACCGATTGCTCCGGCGCAGGTCGGCGCGTCGCCGCCCGCCCGCTGCGGCGATCCGGCCCGCCCGCCGCCGGTGCCATTCGTGCGCCCCCGAAACGATTTCCGGCCGGATTTCCGGCGGGGACGGCGCGTGCCGCCGCGCCCCGCTCGCGCAACGGCGCGAGGGGAGATCGGGGTGCGCGATTCCGGTTGGACGGGCGAATTGCGCGCCGTTGCGGAGTCGTCGCGGCGAACCCACTATTCGGATGGCCGTATCGCCATACCGGAACCTCACCTCCGGGCCCCACCCTCCGCCGTACGCCCCTCGCTCCGCCGTGCCCGGTGCCGTTTCCGTTCCGGGCCGTGCCACTCCGCGCCCCCGCTCCACGTTCGACGCTCCCGCTCAACGCATCCCGCTCGACGCGTCACGTCCGAGGCTCCACGCTCGACGCCGTCCCGCCCCGCCATCCCGCCATCCCGCCGTCGATCCCTGCCATGAGGAGGGTTCCGTTGGACAACCGGTACGAGGCCTACGCCTACGCCGATCCGCTCTTCTACGACTCGCCCCGGCGCTGGGGAGCGCACGAGGAGTTCGACGCCGTGACCCGCCCGCTGCCCGCGGGCTGGGAGCACGGCGACCTGGAGATGTGGGCCGTGGTGCGTCGCGTCGACGTGCGGATCCCGGACCAGGGCTGGAAGATCCATGTCTCGGCGTGCGTCGAGAACGCGGAGGAGGTGCTGGAGACCGTCTTCGCCTACTGCCTGCGCGAAGGCGTGACCTTCAAGTTCCTGCGCGGCCTGCCGATCCTCCAGGTGCAGAACTCCAAGTACGCGCCGCGCGGTTCCAGCGGGAAGTTCTGCACCCTCTACCCGGTGGACGACGCCGAGCTGGAGCGGTGTCTCGACGGCCTCGGCGCGCTGCTCGCCGGCCGGAAGGGCCCCTACATCCTCAGCGACCTGCGCTGGCAGGACGGCCCGCTGTACCTGAGGTACGGCGGCTTCGCCGAGCGCTACTGCCGCAACGAGGCGGGCGAGCGGGTGCTGGCCCTGGTCGGTCCCGACGGAAGGCTCGTTCCGGACGTCCGCGGAACCGCCTTCGCCGTCCCCTCCTGGGCACCGGTTCCGGCCTGCATCGCCCCGGCGGTCGCCGAGCGCGCTGCCCAGCGCGACACCGGACTGCCGTACACCGTCGAGCGGGTCCTGCACTTCTCCAACGCGGGCGGCGTCTACCTGGCCCGTGACGGGCAGGACGGGCCGCAGGTGGTCCTGAAGGAGGCCCGCCCGTTCGCGGGGCTGGACCAGCGCGGCGTGGACGCGGTGACCCGGCTGCGCAACGAGCACGCCGTGCTGGCCCGGCTGGCCGGCGTCCCCGGGGTCCCCGCCGAGCACGGACTGCTGACGGCCTGGGAACACGAGTTCCTCGTCCAGGAGTACGTGGCCGGGCAGTCCCTGAGCGAGTGGCTGACGGCGCGCTACCCGCTGATCCACCCGGACGCCGGCGAGGACGCCGTCGCCGAGTACACCCGGGACGCCCTGGCGATCGTCGCGCAGGTGGAGCGGGCGCTGGCGCAGATCCACGCCCGCGGTGTCGTCTTCGGCGACCTCCACCCCCGCAACCTGATCATCAGGCCGGACGGCGAACTCTGCTTCATCGACTTCGAACTCGCCAGCACCACGGAGGACTTCCTGCGCCCTGCGCTCGGGGCCGCCGGGTTCACCGCACCGCTCGGCCGCACCGGGACGGACATCGACCGCTACGCGCTGGCTGCGCTGCGGCTGTGGCTCTTCTTCCCGCTGGTCCAGCTCACCGCGCTGGACCCGGACAAGGCCGGCCAGCTCGCCGACGCGATCGAGCGGCGCTTCCCGGTGCCGCCCGGCTACACCGACGACATCCGCCGGCACGTCGCCCGCTCACCGCAGGACGGCCGCACCCCCCGCCCCGAACTGGACGCCGGCCGCGCCGAGACCCGCGCGCTGCTGGAGGCCCCGGCCGCCGACTGGCCGGCGATCAGGGACTCGCTCGCCGCCGGCATCGCCGCGGCGGCCACCCCCGAGCGCGCCGACCGCCTCTTCCCGGGCGACATCGCCCAGTTCACCCAGGGCGGGCTCGGCCTGGCACACGGCGCGGCCGGGGTGCTCTACGCCCTGCACGCCGCCGGCGCGGCCGTCGACCCCGCGCACGTGCGGTGGCTGGCCGCCGCCGCCCGCGACCGCGCCCCGGTGCCCGGGCTGTACCACGGCGGCCACGGCGTCGCCTACGTCCTGGACCTGCTGGGCGAGCACGAGCAGGCGGCCGACCTGCTGCGCCGCCTCGGCCGGGCCGCGGCCGCCGAGGGTGAACCGGCCTCGGCCCCGGCGCTGGCCTCCGGCGGCCCGGGCATCGCGCTCACCCTGCTGCACTTCGCCCGGGCCACCGGGGACGAAGGGCTGCTGGACGAGGCGCTGGCCGCGGCCAGGAGCGCCGCCATGACGTGGGAGAAGACCGGGCGCGGCGACGCCGGCCGACGGGCCGGGCTGCTGGCCGGGGCGTCCGGCGCCGCGCTCGCCCTGGTCCGCCTCCACGAGCACACGGGGGAGCGCGCCCTGCTGGACCAGGCGGAGGCGCTCCTGGAACTCGATCTCGACCGCTGCGTCACCGTCGCCGACGGAACCCTCCAGGTCGTCGACCGGCGCCGGGTGCTGCCCTACATCGAGACCGGCAGCGCGGGCATCGGCCTCGTCCTGGCCGCCCTCCTCGCCCACCGCCCCGACAGCGCCCTCGCCGAGCGGCAGTCGCTGATCCGGAAGGCGGCCGAGCCGGAGTTCGTGATCCAGCCGGGCCTGTTCAACGGGCGGGCCGGACTCCTCGGCTACCTCGCGCTGACCGGCGGCCCGGCCGAGGGCCGGACCCTGCTCGACCGCCACCGCGCCCTGCTGGCCCTCCACCAGGTCCCCTACCACGGCCACCTCGCCTTCCCGGGCGACCAGTTGCTGCGGCTGTCGACGGACCTCGCGACGGGCTCGGCCGGGGTGCTGCTGGCCCTCGGCACGGCCCTCGCGGGCACCCCCTTCCTCCCGTTCACCGAAGCGGCGCCGCCCGCGCCCCGGTGACCCCCCGGGCGCGAGCGCCGCGCCCCCACGGACTCCCGGCCGCCCGGCCGGGTGGTACACCGCAACCGAAGGAGAACGTCATGGCGATCCTCGACCTCCAGACCCTGGAGCTGCCCGAGACCGAGGCGGCCCCGATCGACGACACCCTCGCGAGCACCAGCTCGCTGAGCGTCCTCAACTGCGGCACCAGCACCGTCAGCACGCTGCTCTGCCTCTGACCCGACCGGCCGCCCGCACGGGCGGCCCGTGACGGTCGACCCGGCCGGATGGTCCACGGACCACCCGGCCGGGTCCCGTTCCCCGCCGACGGCCCCGCGAAGGGCGCCCCGCCCAGGAGAGAGGTGCCCCCGTGGCCGACCGGTCCGCGCCCGCCAACGCCGAAGCCCGCTCCGAAACCTCTTCCGAAGGCCTCTCCGAAGGCCTCTCCGAACCCGGAGCCCCCGCGCCGCCGCAGGTCCGGCTGCGCCGCGAACTCGCCGCCCAGCCGGTCCGCCTCGCCGCCGCCCTGACCCTCGCCGTGGTGGCCACCGCCGCCGCCCTCGCGCTCCCGCTGCTGGTCCGCCGGATCGTCGGCGACTTCTCCGAGCACCGCTCGCTCGCCCCCGGACTGCTGATGATGGCCGCGGCCGCCCTCGTCGGCGCGGCCGCCCAGGCGCTCTCCGGCTTCCAGCTGGCCCAGGTCGGCGAGGGGATGACCTACCGGCTGCGGACCGCCCTGATGGTCCACGCGCTGCGCCTGCCGCTGCCCGTCGTCCGCGCCCGGGGCACCGGCGAACTCGCCGCCAGGGTCACCTCCGACGCCCAACTGCTGGGCCAGGTGGTGGAAGTGGCGATGCAGCTGCCGCTCGCCGCGCTCAGCGTCCTGGCGACCCTCGCGGTCATGCTGTGGATCGACTGGGTGCTCACCGCGGTCACCGTGGCCGCGCTCGGCCTGCTGACCGCGCTGGTCCTGGTGATCACCCGCCGGATGCGGGCCAACGTCACCGGGCAGCAGGACGCGGTCGGGCGGATCGCCCAGCGCTTCACCGCCGACCTGGAGGCCCTCACCACCATCAAGGCCTACCGCGCCGAACCGCTCGCCGACCGGGTCCTGGCCGAGGACGCCGAGCACCTGCGCGCCGTGTCGCTGACCGGCGCCCGGCTCGGCGCCCTGGTACCGGCCGTGCTCACCCTCGGCAACCAGTTCGCGATGATCGCGGTCATCCTCACCGGCGGCGCGCGGCTCGCGGCGGGCGAGCTGAAGGTGGCGGCCTTCGCCGCGTTCCTGCTCTACCTGCTGCAGACCGTCCCCTCGGTGAACACCCTCGCCACCGGCTTCGGGCGCCTCCAGGCCGGGCTGGCCGCCCGCGACCGCTGCAACGAACTCCTCGCCCTGCCCCCGGAGGCCGACCCGGGCGACGCAGACCGGACCGCGCCCGCCCCCGCGCCCGACGCCCCGGCGGTGGTCTTCCGCACCGTCTCCTTCACCCACACCGGCGCCCGGCGGGCCGCCCTGCGCGCCGCCTCCTTCAGCATCCCGCGCACCGGACTGACCGCGGTGGTCGGCCCGTCGGGCGCGGGCAAGAGCACCGCCCTCGCGCTCGTCGGCCGCTTCGTACGGCCCGGCGCCGGATCGGTCAGCGTCCTCGGCCACGACCTGCGCGCCTGGCCACTGGGCGCGCTGCGCGCCCGGATGGCCTACGTGGACCAGGAGTTCACCCTCCTGGAGGCCAGCGCCCGCGACAACCTCCAGCTCGGCCGGGCCGGTGCCGCCGAGGAGCAGGACCTCGCCCGGGCGCTCGCCACCGTCGGCCTCACCGAGGACGTCGCCCGTCTCCCGCACGGCCTGGACACCGTCCTGGGCCGCGAGTTCGACCTCTCCGGCGGCCAGCGCCAGCGGATGGCGCTGGCCCGCGCGCTGCTCGCCGACGCCGACATCGTCCTGCTGGACGAGCCCACCAGCCAACTCGACGGCCTCAACGAACTGCGCTTCCGCGAGATCGTCGACCGCCTGGCCCGCCGCAGCGCCGTCGTGGTGGTCGCCCACCGGCTGACCACGGTCCAGCACGCCGACCACGTGATCATGCTGGACCACGGCACCGTCGTCGACGCCGCCGACCACCCCACCCTGCTCGCCCGCTGCGCCCCCTACCGCGAACTGGTCACCAGCCAGACGGGCCCGTCCCCGCACCCCTGAAGCCCCGTCTGCCATGATCACGCGGTGAGCGCTGCGATCGTCCCGACCGACCCCTTCCGGGCGTCTGCCGTCTGAGGACCGATCAGGCCACCTACCTCGGATTGGACCGCGACGCCGCAGGCCGCGACGGCTACCGTCGACGACACCGCCGACCGACCGGAGACAGAGCGCCATGCACCCCGAACTCGCCGCCGATCTGGACCAGTTGCCCGCACTGCTGGAGGAGACCCGCCGGGCCGCGGCCGCCTTCCTCTCCTCCCTGGACGAGCGGCCGGTGGTGCCGCGGGCCGAGCCGCCCGCCGCCATGCCGCTGGTCGACCGGGGCGGCGGCCTCCGGGAGGCGCTGGCCGCGTTCGGCGAGCGCTGGGAGCCGAGGCTCTCGGCCGGGGCCGGGCCGCGCTACTTCGGGTTCGTCACCGGGGGAGCGACCCCGGCGGCGCTGGCCGGCGACTGGCTGACCGCCGCCGCCGACCAGAACTCCAACTCCTCGCTGGACGGCGCCGGCCAGCAGCTGGAGCGGGAGGCGGTCGGCTGGCTGCGCGAGCTGTTCGGGCTCTCCGCCACGCACGCCGGTACCTTCGTCAGCGGCGCGACCATGTCGAACACGGTCGGTCTGGCGATCGCCCGGCAGTGGCTCGGCGAGCGCCTCGGCGTGGACGTGGCCGAGGACGGCGCCGCCGCGCTCGGCCGGGTGCGGGTGCTGTCGGGCAGCGCGCACTCCAGCGTCGCCAAGGCCCTGTCGGTGCTGGGCCTGGGCCGGACCGCGCTGGTGAGGGTGCCCGTCCTGCCCGGGCGGGAGGCGGTGGACCCGGCCGCGCTGGAGCGGCTGCTGGCCGAGGCCGACGGCCCGTGCGTGCTGGTCGCCAACGCCGGCACGGTCAACACGGTGGACTTCGACGACCTGCGGGCGCTGGCCGACCTGCGCGACCGCTACGGCTGCTGGCTGCACGTGGACGCGGCGTTCGGCGCCTTCGCCGCCCTGGCCCCCGAGCACGCGGACCTGGTGGCCGGCCTGGACCGGGCCGACTCGATCTGCGTCGACCTGCACAAGTGGCTCAACGTGCCCTACGACAGCGCCGTGCAGTTCACCCGCCGCCCCGACCTCCAGGCCGAGGTCTTCCGCAACGCGGCCGCCTACCTGGGGCCGCTCGGCGAGCACCCCGACCTGGTGCACCTCACCCCGGAGAACTCCCACCGGCTGCGCGCCCTCGCCGCCTGGTTCACCCTGCGCGCCTACGGCCGGGCCGGCCACCGGGAGATCGTCGAGCGCTGCGTGGCCGGCGCCCGCACGCTCGGGGAGGCCGTCGCGGCGACGCCGGGGCTGCGGCTGCTGGCGCCGGTGCGGCTGAACGTCGTCTGCTTCACCCTGGCCGAGGACCCGACCGCCGACCGCCTCGCCGCCCTGGCCGCGGCCGTGGCCGACGAGGCGTTCCTGACCCCGACCCACTACGCCGGCGTCCCCGCCCTGCGCGCGGCGTTCAGCAACTGGCGCACCACCGAAGCGGACGTCCGCCGGACGGCGGCGGCCCTCGCCCGGGCGGTGTCCGCGATCGGGGACTGACCCCCGGGCCGCCCGCGTCTCACCCGCCAGGGGTGGTGCGCGGGCGGCCGGGGCGCGGGACCGTGGGCCGTGAGGGGGTTCGGCTTTCTCCCCGGAGGCGGGCGATGGACGACTATCCGCTGTTGAACATCTTCCTCACGACCATGTGGATCTTTCTCTGGATCCTCTGGTTCATGCTCCTGTTCCGGGTCTTCGGCGACCTGTTCCGGGACGACACGGTGGGCGGCTGGGGCAAGGCCGGCTGGTGCGTGCTGCTGATCCTGCTGCCGTTCCTGGGCGTGTTCGTCTACCTGATCGCGCGCGGCAAGGGCATGGGGATGCGCGAGATGACGCGGGCCAAGGAGGCGGAGGCGGAGTTCCGCACCTATGTGCGGGACGCGGCCGGGGCCGAGGCGAAGCCGGCCAGCGCCGCCGAGGAACTGGCCCGGCTCGCGGAGCTGAAGCGCGACGGCTCCATCACGGAGGAGGAGTACCAGCGCGCCAAGGCGCTCGTGCTGTCCTGACGCCCGCGGGCGTCAGTGCGCCGTGACCCCCGTGTCCACCGCGGCCCCGCCCGTGGACGCGGGGGTCACGGGGTGGGCGGGGGCGAAGAACTCGCGGATGGCGAAGGCCGCCAGGACCACCACGGCGAACCAGAACACCACCATCCCGGTCGGGTGGTCCCACAGGACGAAGACCACGGCGGCGACGACCAGGATCAGGACGCCCAGCCAGCGCTTCCAGCGCCGGACGAAGTGGTCCACCGGCCCGGCCCGGAAGCCCGCCCCGTCGGCCGAGGAGCGCAGCGCCGCGACCCCGTGCCCGGCCACCGAGCGAACGGTCACGGCGGGGCGCGAGGGGCCGACGAAGAACGCTCCGAGCGCGACGACCACGGCCAGGAAGCCCACCATCCGCACCCCGCTGCGCAGGTAGTCGACGATGGCGTCGTAGACGGCCGCGGCGGCGGCCTGCGAGGCGTCGGCGGGCAGGTGGTCGAGGAAGTAGGAGCGGAAGACGGCCAGCGCGATGCCCAGCACCAGCATGGCCACTCCGATGCCGAGGGCGGCGCCGACGAGCGCGCGGCGGCGGTTGAAGGCGGTCAGCACACCGGCCGCGGCGACCAGCACCGTGATGACCGGCATCCACCAGCCGAGGATCTGCAGGAGCCGGAACCCGCCCTTGATCTTGGCGAGGTCGGGCGAGGAGAACACCACGAACGAGGTGTGCACCTCCGGGATCTTGGCGGCGGGCGCGAAACCGGCGTTGACCAGCTCGTTCTTGACCCGCTCCACCATCGGCCCGATGTCGATCACGACCTCGTCGTTCTTCAGCTCGACCGCGCCGCCGCCCTGGCCGGTCAGGGCCTTGACCATGGTGGCGTGCGCGGCCCGTACGGCGTCCTCCCACACGGTCGCGAAGGCGTTGCTGGTGACCACCCGCTCGGCGGCGCCGTGCACGAGGTTGGTCAGCGCCCCCTCCAGGGGGCCGGTCAGCCCGCCCAGCAGCTGGGCGAGCCGGGGCGGCACACCCTGTTCGGCGGCGGCCTGGGAGACGTCGTTGACGAACGCCTTGACGTCGATCTGCTCGGTCGCGGCATCGGTGATCCGGTTGGCGAGGGCGTTCTGCACGTCGGGGTCGTGGGCCAGCGGCGCCATCGTGGCGACGAACCGGTCGGTGTCGGTGATCTCGTCGTGCGCCCAGACGGCGATGACGGCCAGCAGCGACAGCACGGAGGCCACGATCACCAGGACGGTCGCGCCGGTGGTGCGCAGCCGGTGGTGCTGCGGCCCGCGCCGGGCCTCGGCCTCCAGCTGGGCGACCCGGTGGTGCAGCGCCTCCAGCTCGCCGGCCTGCGAGCGGTCGGCCGGGGGTCGGTCGGCCGACGGTCGGGAGGCGGGCGACTGCCCGGGTCCCGGCCGGCCGGGCTGCTCGGGCTCGGGCTGCGGCGTGCTGGACTCGGCCGGTGGCATGCGGGCGGCTCCTCGCGCTGGGCGGTCCGGGCGGAGCGGCGGCACCGAGCGGACGGGCCACCGTGCACACCAGCCAAGGCCCCGGCCGGACGGGCGGCGAGCAGGGTTACCCCACCGGGGTGAGCCGCTTCGCCCGTCGGGCGCAGCGCGCGGCCGACCGGGTCACCCCGAACAGGTGAGCCGGAGGGCGGGGGTGGCGGGTTAGCTTCGGCGAGGGTCGGCTTCACCGCGGCGTCCTTCACCGCGGTGTTCCGGGGCCGGCCCCCGGCCGACGCCGTCGGCCGGCCCTCCTGCGACAGGAGCCGACGTGAGCAGCGAACCCGTCACCCCCGGCGAACTCGACGAACTGGGCCCCATCGACTACCTGGTCATCGCGTTCCCCGGCAGCCACTTCACCGGCGAGGGGCTGCCCCTGCTCGTCGACCTGGTCGACCGCGGCATCATCCGCATCCTCGACCTGACCTTCGTCCGCAAGGACACGGACGGCACGGTCCGGGGCGCCGAGCTGGCCGACGTGACCGGCGACGGCCGCCTCGACCTGACCGTCTTCGAGGGCGCCTCCTCGGGCGTGCTCGGCGAGTCCGACGTCACCGAGGCCGGCGCCCTCCTGGAGCCGGGCGACTCCGCAGCGGTCCTCCTCTACGAGAACCGCTGGGCGGCGCCGTTGGCCGCCGCGCTGCGCCGGGAGGACGCCCGCCTGATCGCCGGCGGGCGGGTCCCGGTCGAGGACCTGCTGGCGGTCCTGGACTCGCTCGACCGGCTCGAAGCCGCGGGCTGATCCCGCCCCCGACCCGACGTACCCCCCGACCCGACGTACCCCCCGACCCGACGTACCCCTCACCCCTCACCCCTCACCCCTCACCCCTCACCCCAGGAGGAAGCCATGCCCGGACTGCTTCGCGGAGTGGCCCGTACCGCGGTGGTCGCCGGTACGGCCACCGCCGTCTCCAACCGCGTCTCCCGTCGCCAGGCCGGCCGCTGGGCGCAGCAGGACGCCCAGCAGAGCTACTACGCCGAGCCCGCCGCACCCCCGCCTGCGCCGCCCGCCGCGCCCGCCGCGCCCGCCGCGGCGACCATGGAGGAGAAGCTGGACCAGCTCAAGGACCTGGCGACGCTCAAGGAGCAGGGCGTCCTCACCGAGGAGGAGTTCGCCGCCCAGAAGGCCCGGATCCTCGGCAGCTGACCGCGTCGGGGAACGCGGCGCACAGGCGGGAGGCACGGTGAACCGCTGGAAGACCCTGGTCGTGCTCGGGACGGCCCAGTTCCTGATGGTGCTCGACGCGTCGGTGATGAACGTGTCGATCAGCCAGCTGGTCGAGGACTTCGACACCGAGGTCACCGCGATCCAGGCCGTCATCACCCTCTACACCCTGGTCATGGCCGCGTTCATGCTGACCGGCGGCAGGCTCGGCGACATGTACGGGCGGCGCCGGGTCTTCGTGGTCGGGCTGGTCGTGTACGCGGTCGGGTCGGGGCTGACCGCGGTGGCCCCGACGGTGGGCGTGCTCGCGCTGGGGTGGTCGGTCATCGAGGGGCTGGGCGCCGCCCTGGTCCTGCCCGCGCTGGCGGCGCTGGTGGCCGGCACCTACCAGGGCCGCGACCGCGCCGTGGCCTACGGCGTGGTCGGCGGCCTGGCGGGCGCGGGCATCGCGGTGGGACCGCTGCTCGGCGGCTGGGTCACCACCTACCTCACCTGGCGGCTGGTGTTCGCCGGAGAGGTGGTGCTGGTCGTCGCGATCCTCTGCCTGATGCGCTGGGTGCCGCCGCAGCCGCCGCCGGAGCGTCGGCCCCGGCTGGACGTGGCGGGCGTGGTGCTGTCGGCCTCGGGCCTCGCGGTGGTGGTGCTGGCGGTGCTGCAGAGCGGCAGCTGGGGCTGGGTCCAGCCGCGCAACCCGCCGTTCACCGTCCTCGGCTTCGCCCCGACGCTGTTCGCGGTGGCGCTCGGGGGTGCGCTGATCTACGCGTTCTGCCTGCACGAGCGCCACCGGGAGGGGAAGGGCCTGGACCCCCTGGTCTCGCTCGCCCTGTTCGACAACCGGACGCTGCGCGCGGGCCTGGCGACCCTCTTCAACCAGAACACCGTCCTGCTGGGCCTGTTCTTCGTCATCCCGCTCTACCTCCAGGTCGTGCAGGGCCTGGACGCCTTCGAGACCGGCCTGCGGCTGCTGCCGGTGTCGATCACCATGCTCGCGGCCTCGATGTCCGGCTCGCTGCTGCTGCGCTTCGCCTCGCCCCGCACCATCGTCCGGGCCGGGCTGCTGGTGCTGGTCGCCGCCACCCTGTGGCTGATCGCCGTCATCGGGCCGGAGCTGAGCGGCGGCTCGTTCGCCGGGGCGATGGCGCTGCTCGGCATCGGCATGGGGATGCTCGCCTCCCAGCTGGGAAACACGGTGCAGTCCAGCGTGCGGCAGGAGGAGCGCAGCGAGGCGGGCGGGCTGCAGTACACGGCGCAGAACCTCGGCTCCTCGCTCGGGACGGCGCTGATCGGCGCGATCCTGATCGGTGCCCTCGCGACGTCCGTGACCAGCCGGATCGAGAACGACCCGCGGGTCTCGGCGGCGGTCGCCGAGCAGGCCGGGGTCCGGGTGGAGGCGGGGCTGTCCTTCGTGCCGGCCGACCAGGTGGCCGCGGCGCTCGCGGCGCAGCCCGAGGTGCCGCCGGAGGAGGCCGCGGCCGTGGTGGAGAGCTACCAGGACGCGCAGATCAACGGGCTCAAGGCCGCCGTCCTCGCGTGCACGGGCATCACGGCCGCCGCCGTCCTGTTCACCCGCCGCCTGCCCGCCGTCCGCGGTTCCACCGCCGGGCCGGCCGACTCCCGGGGCCCCGGGGCCGACGGGTAGCGCCGTGTGTCGGCGGGCGGCGGTAGTGGTACCCGTGGCTCGCTCGGCGGCGGCCCGCCCGCCCGGCGGCGGCACGGGCGCCGCCTGTTCCCGGGCGGGCGCCGCGGCGGGCCGGGTTCACGGTGCCGGGCTCCCCGGGCCGGCGGGGAGGCCGTCCGCCGTGGTCGTCCCGGCAGCAGCCCCGGCAGCAGCCCCGCCGGCCGCGGGCGCGGCCGCCACGCGGTTGCGGAGCGTGCCGAGGCGTTCCACCTCGACCTCGACCACGTCGCCCGGGCGCAGGTGGCGGCCGGAGAACACGCCGGCGCCCCGCGGTGTTCCGGTGAGGATCACGTCACCGGGTTCGAGGGTCTGGTACCGCGAGAGGAAGGAGACCAGCTCGGCCACGCCGTGGAGGAAGGCGCTGGTGCGGTCGTCCTGCCGCAGCTCGCCGTTGACCCGGGTGCGCAGCCGGAGGTCGAGCGGCTCGTCGAGTTCGTCCGGGGTGACCAGGCAGGGGCCGAGCGGTTTGAAGGTGTCGAAGCTCTTGGACACGCCGATGGAGGCGGTGGGATCGCCCGAGATCGCCCGCTGCTGGATGTCGCGCGCGGAGACGTCGTTGGCGATGGTCAGCCCGGCGAGGTGGCCCATCGCGTCGGCGGGGTCGACGGCGGTGGCGCGTCCGCCGATGACGGCGGCGACCTCGCCCTCGTAGTCGACCTGCCCGGGCGCGACCGCCGGAAGGAGGATGTCGTCGCCGGGCGCGGCGACCGCGGACCCGGCGACGACCTGGAAGTTGGGCTCGGTGGGCAGGGTGATGCCGGGCCGTCCCATCGCGGCGAACATCTCCAGGGCCTCCTCCGCGTGACTGCGGTAGTTCAGGCCGACGATCAGGATCTTCCCGGGCCGGCGGACGGGGGCGTGCACCCGGACCCCGTCGAGGGCGACCCGCCGGACGACCGCCGCGGCGCGGGCCGCCGCGAGCCCGGGGCCGCGCAGGAGGGCGCCCAGGTCGGCGAAGGGGAGGTCGAGCAGGGACAGCTCGCCGGGGCCGTCCTCCCTGGCGATGCCCAGGTCGGTGCTGTACAGGCGCATCAGTGACTCCCGAGGGTCGGGGAAGACGTTCTCTTGGCGGTTCTCTTGGCTAAGAGTCAAGAGCTTTCTTGTTTCGGAGTCAAGAGCTTGCCGGCCGGTGGCCCGCGGTTCTCCGGCCGCGGGCGTGCGGCCGGGGCCGTGGGCGGACCTGCGGCAGGGGGTGTGACCAGCGGTGCGGCGCCGCCGCCTAGGCTTTGCTGCCATGCCAAGAAACCGTCAGCAGATCCCGAAGGCCGAGCGCGAGGCCGTCCTGATCGACAGTGCCTGGGAGCTCTTCGCCGCCCAGGGGTACAAGGGGACCAGCCTGGCCGAGGTCGGCAGGTCGGCGGGTGTGGCGGCCAATGCCGTGCGCTGGTACTTCCCCACCAAGGACGACCTGTTCGCCGCCGCGCTCGACCGGCTGTTCCTGCGCGAGCGGGAGCGTGTCGAGGCGGATCCCGCGCTCGGCGGCGACCCCCGGCGGCAGCTGGTGGCCTTCCTCGTCGATCTGGAGGCCCATCGCGGACTGCACCGGGAGGCGTACGACCGCATGGGCGAGTCGCCCGCCGTCGCCGGCGCCTACTCCCGCCTTCAGGAGTGGCTGGAGGGCCGCCTCCTCGCGGCCGTCGCGAACCGGCTGCCCGAGGGGGCGGACATCGCGCCGGTGGCGGACGTGGCGCACGTGCTCTTCGAGGGGCTGCTGGTCAGCACCCGGAAGCTGGACCGGCCGACCGAGGAGCTCGTCGACCTCCTGATGGAGGCGCTGGCCGCTGTGGCGGCAGCGCGCTGAGCCATCTCTTGACTGCCATACAAGAGCCTGTCTAAGTTGCTCTTGTATGGCAGCCAAGAGGGCTGCCGTGCCCCGAGATGGAGGTCGCCGCTCCATGGCTTCTCCCGACAAACTCGCCCACATCGTGCTGCGCACCGGCCGCCTGGCGGTGATGACCGACTGGTACGTCCGCGTCCTCGAAGGCCGGGTCGCCTTCGCCAACGAGGCCCTCGCCTTCCTGACCTACGACGACGAGCACCACCGCGTCGCGCTGGTCGCCACCGGGGCGTCCGAGCGCCCGACGGACGCGCACAGCGGTCTGCACCACGTGGCGTTCACCTACGCGACGCTCAAGGACCTGCTCGACACGTACCGGCGGCTGAAGGGTGACGGCATCCACCCCTTCTGGTGCATCAACCACGGGCCGACCACCTCGATGTACTTCGAGGACCCCGACGGCAATCACCTGGAACTCCAGATCGACAACTTCGCCACCGCGGAGGCCCTCGACGCCTGGTTCCGGTCCGGAGCCTTCGAGGCCAACCCGCTGGGGGTCGACTTCGACCCCGACGACCTGGTGCGGCGCTTCGAATCCGGTGAGCCCCTCGCCGACCTGGTCCGGCGCGCATGAAGGACATCGACGCCCCGGTCGTCATCATCGGCGCCGGCCCCGTGGGGCTGGCCACCGCCCTCGTCCTCGGCCGGCACGGCGTGCGCAGCGTCGTCTGCGAGCAGTTCGGCGGGATCAATCCCCACCCCCGGGCCCACATCGTCAACACCCGGTCCATGGAGCTGTTCCGGGCCTGGGGCATCGCGGACGCCGTCCGGGCGGACGCCGTCGACCAGGCCCAGGCCGGCACCGTCCTGTGGAAGCGGACCCTCGCGGGGGAGACCCTGGGCCGGATCGACTTCGCCGACGGCCCGCGGGGCGCACTCGCGCAGCGGGCCCACGCCTCCGCCGAGCAGCTCGTCTCCTGCGCCCAGGACCGGGTGCAGCAGCACCTCCTGGACGCGGTCCTCGCCCAGGGCACGGCCGCCGTCCACTACGACACCACCGTCGTCGAGGTGGCGGACCGCGGCGACGCCGTCGACGTCACCGTGGACGGCACGGGCGGGCGGCAGGTCCTGCGCACCCGCTACGTCGTGGCGGCGGACGGCGCGGCCGGGGGCATGCGCGACCGGCTGGGGATCGGTACGGAGGGCTCCCCCGTGCTCGGCCACCAGCTGAACATCTACTTCCACGCCGACCTCTCCCCGTGGATGCGCGAGGACCCGGCCCTGCTGGTCTGGCTGATCAACGAGACCTCCCCGGGCGTCCTCATCGGGATGGACGGCGCCCGCCGGTGGACCTTCCAGCGGAGCTTCGACCCGGCGGTCGAGTCACCGCAGGACTACCCGCCCGAGCGGTGCGCCCGGATCGTCCGGGACGCCGTCGGAACCGCCGAACTCGACGTGGACATCCGCTCCGCGGGGGCGTGGACCATGACGGCCAGGACCGCCGTGACCTACCGCAGCGGCCGGGTCCTGCTCGCCGGCGACGCGGCGCACCAGTTCCCGCCGACCGGCGGCCTCGGCATGAACAGCGGCCTCGCCGACGCGGACAACCTCGGCTGGAAGCTCGCCGCCGTGCTGGGCGGACACGCGCCCGACGCCCTGCTCGACAGCTACGAGGGGGAGCGCCGCCCCGTCGCCGTCGACAACGCCCGCCACAGCGTGCTGAACGCCGTGAAGATGGCCGAGGTCGGCATCGGGCCGGAGACGGCCGCGATCGCCGCCCGCCTCGCCGACCCGGACCCGGCGGTCGCCGCGGCGGAACGCCGGCGGATCGCCGAGGCCGTCCCCCGGCAGCGCCCGCACTTCGACGCGCTCAACCAGGAGATCGGGTACGTCTACGGAACGGCCCGGCGGGCCGACGGCGCGGGCGGCCGCCTGCCCTCGGCCACCGAGTACACGCCGACCGCCGCTGCCGGAGCCCGGCTGCCGCACGCCTGGGTCGACCGCGACGGGCAGCGGGTGTCCACCCACGACCTCCTCGGGCCGGGCTTCACCCTCATCACCGGGCCGGAAGGCGCCGACTGGGCCGAGCCCTTCGAGCGGGCCTTCGCGCGGACCGGCGAGGACGGGGAGGACCGGACCGGCCTGGTCCGGCGGACCGTCGTCATCGGACGGGACGTCACCGGCCCGGACGGCCGCTGCCCCGAGCCGCTCGGCATCGGTGAGGGCGGGGCCCTCCTCGTCCGGCCGGACGGCCACATCGCGTGGCACAGCTCCGAGGGATCGACCCCCGCCTCGGCGCTGACCGACCTGCTCCGCGGAGCCGGGCGGCCCGCCGCGTAGTGCTTCGTCAGGTCCCGCGCCCGGACGGGCCGTGATTCCGGCCCCGTCCGGGCGCGGACCTCGTGGGGCGCGCCGGTCCCCGCGGCCGGCGCTCCCGATCCATCCCCCCGGCCTCTCGCCCCCACCCGGTGGCCCGGCGCCGCCCGACGGGCCCGCGCCCGCGCAGCCGCCCGCCCCGCCGGCCACCGCGGCGACGCCCCATCCGGAGGAACCACAGTGGTCACCCCTCAGAACACGACCGGACCCCGGCCCTCGCTCCAGGACCGGTACGTCCGCGAAGAAGGAACCGTCCATCTCACCGGCATCCAGGCGCTCGCCCGCCTGCCGCTCGACATCCGCCGCGCCGACCGCCGGGCGGGCCGCGACACCGCGGGATTCGTCTCCGGGTACGAGGGTTCGCCGCTCGCCGGATACGACATGGAGCTCGCGCGCTGCCGCCCCCTCCTCGACGAGTACGACATCGTCTTCCGCCCCGGCGTCAACGAGGAACTGGCGGCGACGGCCGTCCAGGGCACCCAGCTCGCGGCGGAGCAGCCGGACAAGCGGGTCGACGGCATCACGGCCGTCTGGTACGGCAAGTCCCCGGGGCTGGACCGCGCCTCGGACGCCGTCCGGCACAACAACCTGATGGGCACCCACCCGGCCGGTGGCGCGCTCGCCCTGGTCGGTGACGACCCCGCCGCCAAGTCGTCCACCGTCCCCGGCGCCTCCGAGCTGCTCCTCGCCGACCTCGGCCTGCCCACGCTCTACCCGGCCGACCCGCAGGAGGCGCTCGACTTCGGACTGCACGGCGTGGCGATGTCCCGGGCATCCGGCCTGTGGGTGGCGCTGAAGATCGTCACCGCGGTCGCCGACGGCTCCGGCACCGTCGACGTGAGCGCGGGCCGGATCGCACCGGTCGAGCCGGACCTCGTCGTCGACGGAGTGCCGTACCGGCACACCGTGGGCAGCCGGATGGTGCAGCCCGCCCTCGGCGCGCTGGAACGCTCCCGGGACGGCGCCCGACTGGAGATCGCCCGCCGGTACGCCGCCGCCAACGGCCTCAACCGCATCACCGTGACGGGGCCCGACGACCACCTCGGCATCGTCGCGGCGGGCAAGACCTACCTCGACGTCCGCCAGGCCCTGCGCATCCTCGGGCTCGACGACGCCGAACTGGGGCGGCGGGGGGTGCGGCTGCTCCACCTCGGCATGATCCACCCGCTGGAACCCACGGTCGTCGAGCGGTTCGCGGGCGGACTGCGGCACATCGTGGTCGTGGAGGAGAAGCGGCCGCTGATCGAGACCGCCCTCAAGGAACTGCTCTACGGGCGCGGCGACCGGCCGGCCGTCTCCGGCAAGCGCGCGGCCGACGGTTCGGCCCTGTTCCCCCTCGACGGGGAGTTCGGTCCCGACACCGTCGCCGCCCGGCTCGCCCGGCTGCTGGACGGGCTGGGTGAATTCCCCACCGTGCGGGACTGGCTGGAGACCAGGAAGCCGGCCGCGGCCCGGCGCAGGGCGCTGCCCCTGCTGCCGGTGGTGCCCCGGACGCCCTACTTCTGCTCCGGCTGCCCGCACAACCTCTCGACCAAGGCGCCCGAGGGCGCCGCCGTCGGAGCCGGGATCGGCTGCCACGCCATGGTCACGCTGATGGACCCCTCCCAGTCGGGGGACGTCATCGGCATGACGCAGATGGGGGGCGAGGGCGCCCAGTGGATCGGGATGCAGCCGTTCCTCGCCCGCGACCACCTCATCCAGAACCTCGGGGACGGCACGTTCCACCACTCCGGCAGCCTCGCCGTCCGGGCGGCGGTCGCGGCCGGGGTGAACGTCACCTACAAGCTGCTCTACAACTCCGCGGTGGCGATGACCGGCGGGCAGCAGCCGGTCGGCGTCATGCCGGTGCCGGCGATCGTCCGGGAGCTGCTGGCGGAGGGCGTCGGGCGCGTCATCGTCACGACCGAGGACGTCAAGCGCTACCGGCGGGTCGCGCTTCCGAAGGGCGTCGCCGTCTGGCACCGCGACCGGCTTCCCGAGGCCCAGGACGTGCTCGCCCGAACCCCCGGGGTCACCGTGCTCGTCCACGACCAGGAGTGCGCGACGGAACTGCGGCGCAAGCGCAAGCGGGGCCTGGCACCCGAGCCGGTCGAGCACGTGGTGATCAACGAGCGGGTGTGCGAGGGCTGCGGCGACTGCGGACAGCGGTCGAACTGCCTCTCGGTGCAACCCGTGGAGACCGAGTTCGGCCGCAAGACCCGGATCGACGAGTCCTCCTGCAACAAGGACTACGCCTGCCTGGCGGGGGACTGCCCCTCCTTCCTCACGGTCGTCCCCGCCGGCGGAAAGCGCGCCTTCACCGCCGTGCCGATGCCCGACGGCGCGTCCCTGCCCGATCCGGAACCCGTCGCACCGGCCTCCCACACCACCCGGATCACCGGCATCGGCGGATCCGGTGTGGTCACCCTCGCGCAGATCCTCAGCACCGCCGCGGCGCTGGTGGGCCTGCACGTCCGGACCCTCGACCAGACCGGCCTGGCCCAGAAGGGCGGCGCGGTGGTCTCCGATCTGAAGATCACCACGGAGCCGACGGACCAGGCGGGCCGGGCGGCGCTGGAGGAGTGCGACCTCTACCTCGGCTGCGACCTGCTCGTGGCCGCGGAGCCCGGAAACCTGTCGGCGACCGCCCCGGCGCGGACCGTGGCGGTCGTCTCCACGGCGGAGGTCCCGACCGGACGGATGGTGATCGACCCGACCGTGTCGTTCCCGCCCTCCGGACCGCTCAAGGAGCGGATCAGCGCCGGGGCCAGGGACACCGTCTTCCTGGACGCGCGGCGGCTCTCCGCCGACCTGCTCGGCGAGGACCAGTTCGCCAACCTCCTGCTGACGGGCGCGGCCTACCAGAGCGGCGGGCTGCCGGTCCCGGCGCACGCCATCGAGGAGGCGATCACCCTCAACGGCGTCAAGGTCGACGCCAACCTCAGGGCGTTCCGCCTCGGCCGCCTGGCCGTCGCCGACCCCGCGGCCTTCGCCGCGCTCCTGCCCGGGCGGGCCGCTCCGGCGGGGCCGGGGGGCCGTCTCGCCGCCACGGCCCGCGGTGTCCTCGGGGCGGCCGGGGCCGCCCCCGGGTCGGAGCTCGCCCGGCTGCTGGAGGTCCGCGTGCCGGATCTCATCGCGTACCAGGACGTCGCCTACGCGACGAGGTACCTGCGCTTCGTCGAACGGGTACGGCGGACCGAGGACGAACGCGTGCCCGGCTCGACCGCTCTCGCCGAGGCGGTGGCCACGCACCTGTACAAGCTGATGGCGTACAAGGACGAGTACGAGGTGGCCCGGCTCTCCCTCGACCCCGAGGTCGAGCGGGAGGTCAGGGCGCGCTTCGGGGACGGCGCGCGGATGTCCTACCGTCTCCACCCGCCCGTGCTGCGGGCGCTGGGAATGACCCGCAAGATCGAACTCGGTCCCTGGTTCAAGCCCGCCTTCCGCGTCCTCGCGGCCATGCGCGGCCTGCGCGGCACCCGCTTCGACCCGTTCGGCGCGGCGCGGGTGCGCCGCACCGAACGCGCCCTGGTGGCCGAGTACGAGGCCACCGTGACCGAGGTCTGCCGGGTCCTGCGCGAGGACGTCCATAGTCTCGCGGTCGAGATCGCCGGGCTGCCCGACCTGGTGCGCGGCTACGAGGAGATCAAGCTGGCCTCGGTCGCGCGGTACCGGGCCCGGTCCGAGGAACTCGTCGACCGACTGCGCGACCTGAGCCGGCCTCGGGTCTGAGCCCGGACACCCCGTCCGGTCCGGGCCGGACGGGGCCGCCGCCCGCGGGAGGCCGGCCGCCTCGACCTCCCGCGGGCGGCGGGCGCGGGTCGGGCGGTGACCGGACGGAGAGCCGTGCCGACCCGCCCCGGGCCGGTGTTCAGCCCCTGCGCGCGTCCAGCACCAGATGGGTGGCGAGCCCGAACAGCAGGCCCCAGAAGGCCGAGCCGATGCCGAACAGGGTCATCCCCGAGGCGCTCGCCAGGAAGGTCACCACGGCCGCGTCCCGTCCGCGCTCCTCCGCGACCGCCGCCGCCAGGCTGCCCTGCAGCGAGGCGAGCAGGGCGACCCCGGCGACCACCGCGACCAGCTCCCCCGGCAGCCCGGTGAACAGGCTCACCAGGACCCCGCCGAAGCTGCCGACCAGGACGTAGAGCAGGCCCGAGGACATCCCCGCCACGTACCGGCGGCGCGGGTCCGGATGGGCCTCCGGGCCCGAGCAGATGGCCGCCGTGATCGCCGCCAGGTTCACTCCGGGCGAGCCGAACGGCGCCACCAGGACCGACACCGCGCCGGTCGTGCCGATCAGCAGCCGGTCGTCCGCCGGGTAGCCGAAGGCCCGCAGCACCCCGAGGCCGGGCGCGTTCTGCGAGGCCAGGGTGACGATCGCGAGCGGCAGCGCCAGCCCCACCAGGGCCGACCAGGAGAACGCCGGCACCGTCAGCACCGGCACCGTCGGGCCGCCCGTGCCCAGGCGCAGCGGCAGCCCGACGGAGAGCGCGGCCAGCACACCGCCCGCCAGCAGCGCGACCAGGACGGCGTACCGGGCCGCGAACCGCTTGGCCAGCAGGAAGGCCGCGAAGCCGCCCACCACCAGCAGCGGCGCGCTGTGCACGGCGCCGAAGATCCCGGCGCCGAAGGAGAATAGGATGCCGGCGAGCATCGCGTTCACGATGCCGACGGGCACGGCGGCGATCAGCCGGCCGAACCAGCCGGTCACCCCGAACAGCGTGACCGCCGCCGCGCTCACCAGGAACGCCCCGACCGCCTCCCGGTAGGGGTAGTCGCCGAGGCCGGTCACCAGCAGCGCGGCCCCCGGGGTCGACCAGGCGGTGATGACCGGGGTCCGGGTCCACCAGCTCAGCGCGAAGCCGCTGACCCCGCTGCCGATCGCCACCGCCCAGATCCAGGACGCCGTGTGCGCCGGGTCGAGCCGACCGGCCGCGGCCGCCGCGAGCACCACCACCAGCGGTCCCGAGAACGACACCGCGACGCAGACCAGCCCCGCCAACAGGGCCGGCGCCGACACATCACGCCGCAGGGTCCGGCGCTCCCCGCCCCCGGCCGGAGCCGTCCGCGGTCCGACCGTCAGTTCATCCGTCATCCGGGCAGTATCCCTAAGGCCGCCCGAAGGCCGCCCGGTGCCCGCCCGCAGACCGTCCGGTGCCCGCCCGGTGCCCGGGCGTGCGGCGCCGTCAGCGCGGCCGGTGGGCGGCGACGGCGAACATCGTCACCGACAGGTGGAAGGCGCCCCGCTCGGCGGCGGCCGCCAGCTCCTCGTAGAGCCGGTCGCGCTGCGCCTCGGTGATCAGGCCCCGGGTGACGGCCTCCCCGCCGATCATCTGCACCAGGGGCCAGGTGACGGACCGGTGGTCGTGCAGCAGGACCTCCGAGGCGGTCGCGTCGACGGCCAGTCCGGCGTCGGCCGACCACTCGGCGAGGCGCCGTCCGGCGTCCGGGGTGGCGGCGGCGTCCTGGACGACCGTCGCCAGCGCGGAGCGGATCGCGGGGGAGGCCGGGTGGATGAGGAAGGTGGACCAGTCGGTGTCCAGCAGGGCGGCCCGGCCGCCCGGCCGCAGGACGCGGGCCATCTCCGCGACGGCCCGCGCGGGGTCGGCCAGGTGCTGCAGGACGCGCTCGCAGCGGACCGCGTCCAGGTCCGCGTCCGGCAGCGGCAGCGCGAGGGCGTCGCCGTCCAGGTAGCGGGCCCGGCTGCCGGCCTCGGCGGCGCGCTGCTCGGCGACGGCGCGCAGACCGGGATGGGGTTCGAGGCCGAGCGCGGTGCCGTCCGGCCCGACCGCCGTGGCGAGGACAAGGGTCTCCGAGCCGGTGCCGGAGCCGACGTCCAGCGTCCGCTCGCCGGCGGCCGCCGCCAGCCGCTCGTGCGCCCATGCGCGCAGCCGCCGCACACCGGGGCTGGCGGCCAACTGGTCGAGCACGTCGACGAGTCGGCCGGTGACCGCCGGGTCGGTGTTGCCGGGGTCGAAGGCCGAGGTCGGGCGCGGATCGGTCATGGCGCCCACTATAGGGACGCCGCCCGGCTCCGCCCGGTCGCACCGCCTCCGCGCGCCGCGCCCCGTCACCGTGTCGCCGCGCACCGCCCGGCGGAGCGTCAATACCGTTCGCCCGTACCGTTCTTGTCGTTCCGATCATTCCGTACCGACCTATCGTCCTGGAGGCCGGTCGTCCGTATGATCTGGGCAGCCCGGCGTCGGGGACGCCCGCGGGGGCGGGGCCGTGGGGATCGTTCCAAGGGAGGGGCAGCACGGTGCGGTTCGCGGGTGTGGGTGTGACGCGTGGGGGATACCGGATCGCCGGGCCGGGCGGGGTCGAGGTGCTCGAACGCTGCGGGGTGGAACGGCCGGTGGCCCGGCTGGTCGAACTGGCGGCCCGGACGCCCGGTGGCCTCGCCGTGGTCGTCGACAGTGCCAACGGCCTCCTGGACGCGCCCCTGGCGGCCGCCGGGATCCCGGTGCTCCGCGCCGACCCGCCGGTCCCGGCGGACGGCGGCGCCGCCGCCGAGGTGCTCGCCGAGCTCGGGCGGGACCGCCCCGAGCTGCTGACCGCGCTGCCCGCCGAGGGGTGGACGATGAGCGGCCGCGAGGAGGAGATCACGGCGGCGGAACTGGCCGGGGCCGCGGTCGAGCGCCGACTCGCCGCCGACGGGAGGCTGGTGGCGGGCGGCCTCGGCGCGGCGCCGCTGGTGGCGCTGACCTTCGACGACGGCCCGCACCCGGAGTTCACCCCGCAGGTGCTGGACGTGCTGCACCGCCACGACGCCCCGGCGGCGTTCTTCTGCATCGGCCTGCACGCGCTGGCCCACCCCGGCGTGGTGCGCCGGATCGCCGAGGCGGGCCAGACCCTCGGCAACCACTCCTGGTCCCACGCCTACCTGCCCGACCTGGGCCCGACCGGGCTCGCCCGCCAGCTCGGCCACACCCGCGAGGTGCTCGCCGAGGCCTGCGGCGACGACCGCCCGATCCGCTGGCTGCGCCCCCCGTACGGCGGCCGCAGCCCCGAACTCCTGCGCGCGGTGGCCGAGTCGGGCCTCGTCACGGTGCTCTGGGACGTCGACGCCAAGGACTGGTCGCGCCCCGGCCCCGAGGTCGTCGCCGAGCGCGTCCTGGGCCAGGTCCGCCCGGGCTCGGTGATCCTGATGCACGACGGCGGCGGCGACCGCTCCCAGACCGTGGCCGCCCTACCCGCCGTCATCACCGGCCTGCGCGCCCGCGGCTACCGGCTCGTCACCCTCGACGCCCTCCTCGCCGCCGCCTGACCGGCGCGGATTCTCCGACTCTTCCCCATGGACACGTCATGAGGTGTTCACCGTCGGCCGGGAGGATGCTGTGGCGGAACCTCCTGTTCACCCAGTGCTCGTTCGAGGGAGAGGAAGAGCCATGCGCAAGCCCCTGATGGCGATGGCGGCCGCCGCACTGGCGGCCGTCGGGTTCGCCGCACCGGCGCAGGCCACCGTCACCGACGTGAACATGCCCTTCGGCATGGCCTACGGCAACAGCACGACCTCGGGAACGATCCACTTCACCGATGGCTACACCGCCACCGTGTCCGGCACCGTCCACGCGGCCAGCGGCGCCCGCAGGGTCTGCGCCCTGGGGGTGAACGGCAGTACCGAGACGGGCGTCACCTGCAGCCCGTGGGCGTACGCGGGCGAGGCGAACCAGGCGCTCAGCGCCTCGCTGCGGATCGCGCTGCCGGGCGGCGTCCAGCGGGTCTACATCTTCATGGGCGACGAGAGCAACAAGAACGTGGCCCAGGAGTACTGCACCCGCAGCGGCTGTACCCGGGAGTTCTGAGTCGGCGGTGGCGGCCGCCCGCGCTCCGCGGGCGGCCGTCCCGTACGCCCGGCCTCACCCGCCCGCCGCCGCCTCCTCGACCCGCTCACCCGCCCAGGCCAGGAACGCCCGCACCTCGGCGGCGGGCAGGTCGACCGCCTCCGGGCGCGGCCGCTCGTAACTGCGCACGGCCGCCTCCAGCAGGGGCCGGAAGCCGGGCTCGACGGCCGCGATCCGACCCGCCGCCGCCCGCTTGGCCGGCCACCGGCCGGTGCGGCAGAAGACCACCGCCCGGCAGCCGTTGAGCACCCGGTTGTCCGCGAGGTGGCCCGTCCCGTCGGCGTGCTCGCGCACGGCGGCGCGCAGCGCGGCGAACAGTTCGGCGGGCGCGGGCTCCGCGACCACCCGGCGCGCCGGAGCGCCCCACAGTGTGAGCCCGGCCCGGTGGGCGATCGAGCGGTCGACGGCGAACCAGAACGCCGCCGCCCCCGTGGTGTCCAGGTCCGCCCGCTCCGCGAGCAGCGGGCCGGTGTTGAGGTTCAGCAGGTACCCCGCGCCGCCCGCGGGCCGCCCGGCGGCGTCCGCGCCGTACACCACCAGTTCCAGCCCGGCCGCCGGACACGGCAGCCGGCGGTGGGAGAGCCGTTCGGCCAGCTCCCGCAGCGCCGCCCCGGGCAGGCCCGGCTCGACGACCA
Source organism: Kitasatospora sp. NPDC057692 (assembly GCF_042799475.1). NCBI lineage: Bacteria > Bacillati > Actinomycetota > Actinomycetes > Kitasatosporales > Streptomycetaceae > Kitasatospora > Kitasatospora sp. NPDC057692. The sequence goes on from NZ_JBHVIV010000079.1 coordinate 25,627, forward strand.
CCACGACGTCCACGTCGCTGCGGCCGTGCCGGTAGTCCCCGAGCGCCACCGATCCGACCGCCAGCACGCTCACCACCCGCTCCCCGCACACCGCCCGCACCCGGCGGACGACCTCGGCCAGGTACCCGCGCAGCTCGGCGGGCACGACCGGCCGCCGCTCCTCGTCGTCGTGGCTCACCGGCCCAGTCTGCCCGTCGCGCCGGGCGGCCGGGCCGTGACGGGTCCGGCGTAGGCGCCGACTGGACGAGCGGTGGACGGGGCGGACCGGTCCCGCCGGAGCGGTCCGCGCGGCCCGCGGCGCGGGTGGTAGAAGAACGACCGTGCACCGCCGACCTGGAGGAGTCCCGCGATGACCGCTTCCCGCTTCGCAGCCCGTGTCCGTTCCGCCCGCGCGGCCGCCGGTGCCGTGCTGGCGGCCGCCGCCGCCCTGCTGCCGGTGCTCGCCGGCGCCCCGGAGGCCGCCGCCTCGGCCACCGGCCTGGACAACACCTGGTCCTGTTCGGTGCCGTCCGGCTACGTCTACGACCAGATCACCGCGAGCTCGGCGTGCGGCACCAGGCCCCTGTACCACCTGCGCACCCCCGTCGACGGGCTGGTCTCCTGCGTCACCAGGACCGGCTTCGTCTACGACACCACCGCCATGTCCACCAACTGCAGCATGGCGCCGGGCAGTTCGTCGGCCTCCTACCGGCTGCGGGTGCCGGGGGACCTGGTCACCTCCTGCGTGACGGCGAGCGGCTTCGTCCACGACCTCGTCACCTACCTCCCCCAGTGCAGCCTCGCCCCGGGGACCACCAGGCCCGCCTACCGCCTGCGGACACCGGCCGACGGGCTCTGGGCCTGCTCGGTGCCGGCGGGCTGGAGCTCCTACGCCACCGTCCAGAGCCACGACTGCAGCGCCGGCACCAGGCCGACCGACATGGCCACGATGTACCGCCTCAAGGCGGTCTGACGTGCAGACAGCCGCATTTCGGAGGATTCCGGGCGGTGAAGAATTGATGGTGCGACGGTAGGGAAAGAGGCCCTATGCTTCGTGCGTTCACAGACTCTTCGTACAAAGCAGGTCTCGCCGGATGAAGCTTCCCCGGGTGTCCGCCGTCGTCGCGGCCGCTGTCCTCACCCCCGCCGTCCTCTTCCCGTCCTCGGCCCTGGCCGCCGACGCCCCCCAGCCCGCCGGTGTCTCCGGCCCCGACACCGCCTCCGAGAGCGACCCGACCCAGGAAGAGCTCGACCGCGCCGAGATCGAGAAGATCCTCGCGGACCCGGAGAGCGGCATCTCGGTGCGGGAGTGGGCCGAGAAGGCCCTCGCCGGGACGGCCGCCGACCTGCGGCGGTTCCTGGAGACCGGCCTCCAGGAAGCCCGGGTGATCGACGACCGCGTCAAGGCCATGCAGATCCTCGCCGTCGGCGGCCCGGCCGTGAAGAAGGCCGCCGAGGCCGCCCTGCGCGGCACCTACGCGGACCTCGTCGCGTTCCTCAAGACCGGCCGCTACGAGGCCCAGGCGGCGGACGACCGGCTGGAGCTCACCCGGCTCCTCGACCGGCCGACGACCGGTCGGGGCGTGCGGGAGGCGGGCGAGAAGGCCCTGCGGGTCAACACGCCCGCCGCGCTGCGGCACTTCTTCGAGGTCGAGCTCCCCAAGAACCAGGCCGACGACGACCGCGTCGAGGTCACCCGGATGATCGCCACCGGCGGTCCGGCCGTGCGGAAGGCCGCGGGCGCCGCGCTCTCCGGCACCTACGCGGACGTCGTGAAGTTCCTGAAGGAGGGCCAGTACGCGGCCCGCGCCGAGGACGACCGCGCCGAGATCTCGGCGATCGTCGCGGACCCGCAGACCGGCCCGCACACCCGCGAGGCCGCCCGGAAGGCGCTGGAGGGCGACGCGGCCGGCCTGCGCCGCTTCCTGGAGACCGAGCTGGCCGCGGTGCGGATGAGCGACAAGCGGGTGAAGGTCTCGCAGATCGCCGAGACCGGCGGGCCGGCCGTCCGGAAGGCCGCGCTCGCCGCCCTGGAGGGCACCGACCAGGCCGTCCTGGCCTTCTTGGAGAAGGGCTGGGCCGCGGCCCGAGCCGAGGACGAGGCCGCTGTGAAGCCCACCACCCCGCCCACCACCCCGCCCACCGGCGGGCCCGGCGCCCAGCCCGTCGAGCACCCGACCGGGCAGCCCTCGGCCACCCCTGCGCCGTCGGCCCCGGCGGTCGCCCCGGCCGCCCCGGTCGTCCAGGCCGGTGCCCGCAGCACGGCCGGCACCGGCCCGGCGGCCGACACCGCCGCCCGCTCCGGCCAGCTCGCCGCCACCGGCGCCGATGGTCTGGGCTGGGAGGCCGGTGCCGCCGCCGCGGCCGTCGCCGCCGGCGCGGGCCTCGTGGTGGTCTCCCGCCGCCGTCGCCCCACCGAGGGCTGACACACCCGCGCACGACGCCCGTCACCCGGCCGCCCCTCCCGGCGGCCGGGTGACACGCGTGCGCGGACCCCGCCCTGCGACGGCCCCGGCGGGCGCGGCGGCGGAGGACGTCGGGAACGGCCCGGGGCCCGGGTCAGGGCAGCAGCAGGACGGCGAGTTCGTCGAGCAGCTCGGTGACGCGGCGGGCCCGCTCCGGGTCCGGAACGGCCTTCGCGATGACCGGGCCGGCGGGCCGGGCGACGTGCTCGCGGATGGCGCGCCGGGCGACCTCGGAGGCGCTCAGCAGGGTGCGCCGCCCGTCCTGCGGGTCGGCGGCGGCGTCGAGCAGGCCGCGCTCGCGCAACCGGGCGACGGAGACCGAGACATGGCTCTGCGCGAAGCCGGTGCGGACCTGGATCTCCCGGGCGGAGGTCGCGGGGTGGCGGTACACGTCGGCGATCACGGCGATCTCGCCGGGCGTGAGGTGCGCGGAGGCCGGGTCGATGATCATGTCTCGGCCGAGTTCGGTCAACCGCTTGCCGAGCCTGAGGAGTTGCACGCCGTCCATGCCGGAATGATACATCTTCACAGATGCATCGGTGGCGATGTAGATTCCCGGCCATGACGACCGCTGAACCGCTCAGCCCGGTGTCCCGCACCGCCCTGTCCGTCGCCCTGGTGCGCGCCTACGAGAGCTCCCGCCCCGACCCGCTCTTCACCGACCCCTACGCCGCCGCGTTCGCCGCGGCCGGCGGCGTGCTTCCCGAGGCCGGACCGGACAGCGGCCTGGCCAGGGCCCTGGTCGCCCAGGGCGTGCTGCGCACCCGCTTCTACGACGACCGCCTGCTCGCCGCCGGCGCCGACCAGGTCGTGCTGCTCGCGGCGGGCCTGGACACCCGCGCCCACCGGCTCGACTGGCCGGCCGGAACCCGGGTGTTCGAACTGGACCTGGCGCCGGTCCTGGCCTTCAAGGAGCGGGTCCTGGACGGCCTGGGCGCCCGGCCGAGGAGCCTGCGCACCGTCCTGCCCGCCGACCTGCTGGAACCGCACTGGCCCGGCCGCCTGGTCGACGCCGGGTTCGACCCGGCGCGCCCCTCGGCCTGGCTGGCCGAGGGGCTGCTGGTCTACCTCGGGCCCGAGGAGGCCGCGGCCCTGCTCACCGCGGTCGCCGCGCTGGCCGCCCCGGGCAGCCGCCTGCTGCTGGAGCAGGGCCGGGACGTGAGCACCACGCCGCACGACCCGGCGCTCGCCCACGTCACCGGACTGTGGCGCGGCGGCCTCGGCCCCGGCACCGGGGACTGGCTCGACCGGCACGGCTGGACCACCGGCGGCGTCTCGCTGGAGACGCTCGCGCGGCGCTACGGCCGTCCGCTGCCGGGCCCCTCCACCGCGGGCTTCCTCGAAGCGGTCCGGCGCACGGCGGCCTGAGCGGGCGTCACCTACCCGCTCAGGCCGCGACCGCCTCGACCACCGACAGCACGGCCGGCGTGGGGATCACCCGGGACAGCCGCAGGCCGGCCCGCGCGAGGAGCTCCGCGAAGTCGGCCTCGGTGCGCTCACGGCCGGTCAGCGACGCCATCATCATGAGGTCCAGGTCCTTGGACTGGTGGGGCGCGTTGCCCGGCGGGACCACGGCGTCCAGCACCAGCACCCGGCCGCCCGGGCGCAGCGCCCGGGCACAGTGGCCGAGCAGGGTCACGCACGCCTCGTCGTCCCAGTCGTGGGTGATCCGCTTGAGCATCAGGACGTCACCGGCGGGCACGGCGGCGAAGAAGTCGCCCTCCTGCGCCGTCCAGCGGCCCGCGATCTCCGGGTGCGCGCCCAGCCGGTTCCCGGCGAGGACGTGGGAGCGGTCGGACAGCACGCCCTCCAGGCCCGGGTTGCGGCGCAGCACCTCCAGCAGCAGACCGCCGTGGCCGCCGCCGATGTCCACCACCGTGCCGTCCGGCGGGAAGTCGTAGGCGGCCGCGATGGGCGCGTTCTCCTGGTCGGACATCGCCGCCATGCCCACGTGGAAGACGGCGGCGGTCCGCTCGTCCTTGGCGAAGTGGTCGAAGAACGGCATTCCGAAGATGTTCTCGAAGGCCGTGGTGCCCTCGGTCAGACAGTGCGTCAGCTCCCCGGCCGGCCGCCACATGGTGCGGTCGGTGAGCATCTGGACGGCCGTCCGCACCGAGTAGGGGACGTCACCGCGCAGCGCCTGCCCGGCCTCGGTGAGGGTGAACCGGCCCCGTTCGTCCTCGGCCACCACGCCCCGGGTGGCGAGCAGCCGCAGCACCCGGTACAGGTTGCGGGCGTCGGTGCCGGTCGCGGCGGCCAGTTCGGCGGCCGTGGCCGGGCCGTTCGCCAGGTGGTCGGCCACACCGACGTCGGCGGCGGCCCGCAGGGCGGCGGGGAAGAGGAAGCCGAGGGCCTCGTCGACGAGGAAGGCGGCGGAGCGCCGCAGCCCCTCCTCCCCGGGTCCCGTCGCCGCCGCCTCCTGCGCCCGCCCGCCGGTGGTCCGGTCCTGGTGCTCGCTCATCGCGTCCTCCTCCTCGGGGCCGTACGTCCGCCGGGGACCCTGCCCAGCGGCACCCGCCCCGAAGCCCGCCGCCCCGCGATCCCGCCCCATCGAGTGCCGGACGCCCCGCCTCCGGATCCGCCGCCGCGGACCCGGCTACTCCCCGGCCGGATCGGCGGGTTCGAGCAGCCCCAGGGCGTCCAGCAGCAGCCGGCAGTCCTCGGCGTCGCGGGCACGGGACGCCACCGCGCGCCGTGCCCGGGCCCGGACCTCGGGCGGCCCCGGGGCACCTGGCGGGGCGAACAGCTCGCCCATCGTCTGCAGTTCACGGTTGGGTCGAATCGCCGCCGCCACTTTCGCCTCCCCGTTCGAATCGTGTCGATCGTCCAGCGTACTGCGCCCGTCGGACATCCGGGACGGCCGCCGCCCGCCGTCCCGTGCATGCGTTCCGGGTACCGGGGTACCCCGGCGAGCCGCACCGGTGGGACCGACCCAGGCCGGGGTCAGTCCCACCGCCCGCGCTCGGCGGCCGCGCGGACCTCGGCCAGGGCCCGCTCGCGGTCGACGGGCGGCGGTCGGAACCGGCCGGCGGCCACCCGGACGTGCTCCTCCCAGCGGTCCCGCCAGAAGTCGACCGTCCACCCGGGCCAGCGCTCCGGCATGTCGTGGGCCTCCGCCGACGCTCCGAGCGTCCACCACCCCACCCGGCGCCGGAGCGGATCGACATGGAGCCCGGCTTCGGCGTCCACCCGGCACACCCCGTGCTCAGGCGCCCCCGCCAGCCGGTCGAGCAGTGCGGCGCCCTCCCGGATCGGGTGGTCGGCGGTGTTCGCCACCACGTGGCAGCCGTCCGACCCGACCGTCACCACCGCGACCGTCGGCTCCGGGTGCACGAGGTCCTCGTCGTCCGGTGCCAGCACGGTCCCGGGCCAGGTGCCGCGTCCGCGGTCCCGCACCGCCTCCGGGTCCAGTCCCAGGTAGGTCCGCAGGTCCGCGTTGCCGTCGTACGCCCACCGCACCTCCCACCCCGGCCAGGCCTGCCGCAACAGCTCCAGGGCCGCGGCGCGGTGCCGCAGTCCGGCGCTCGGCCCCTCCCAGGCGAACAGCAGCAGGACCCGCCGGCCGAGGTCGATGAGGGCCGCCCCCTGACAGAGGACGTCGTCCAGCCACCAGTCGTCCACGTGCAGCCGCCGGACCATCGCGAGTGCCGCGGTCGGCCCGGCCAGCAGGTCGAGGTCGATCCCCACGGCACCGAACCGGGAGACGTAGAGCTCGTACTCGCCGCTCTCGCGGACCACGACGAAGTTCGCACGATCGGCCACGGGCCCCAGCATGCCCGGCCCCGGGACCGGGCCGCCACCGGATTCCGTCCCCGGAACGTTCCGCCGCGCCGTTCCAGGCGCACGTGTTTCCGCAGGTCGGACGGGGCGGAATCGTTCCAGCGTGCCGGATCGGCGGGCAGGGCTGGCGGCCGGGACGGACGGCGGGCCAGAGTGCTGCTCGGCGGGGCGCCGACCGCGGCGCCGACCGTCCCTTCCATTCAGACCTGCACCTCCTCGGGGATCCTCATGTCCATTCGCCGCGCCCTCGTCGTTCCGGCCGTGCTCGCCGGTGCCGTCCTCGCCCTGACCGCCTGCGGGCCCGACAACCCGAACGACGCGCCGCAGCCGGCGAAGCAGACCTCGGCCGCCGACCCGAAGCCCGCCGACCCGAAGCCCGCGGATCCGAAGCCGGCCGACCCCAAGTCCGCCGCCCCGGACCCGGCGGCCCCGGGGAGCGCGGCCCCGAAGCCCGCCGACCCCGCGCCCGGCGCGACCGCCCCGGCGCCGTCCGGGAAGCCGACGGCGGGCGGCACCTCAGGGGGAGCGGGTGACGACTCCTACGCCTACGCCCACCCGTGCGAGGGCAAGGACCTGACGGTGCGGGTGACCGCCCGGCCCGAGGCGCCGAACCAGCGGGTGATCGAGGTGCGCAACCAGGGCCCGCACGCCTGCGGCCTGTCCTACTACCCGCTGGTCGGCCTGGGCGACTCGCGCGCCGCCGACCGCGCCAAGGACGTCAGGCCGCTGGTGCCCGGCGGCCTCGGCGGAGCCCCCGCCTACCCGGTGGGCGCCGGGAAGAGCGCGTACGCGGTGATCGACCTCAACCCCGGCGGCGCGGCCGCCGGCACCGCGCCCGGCGTCGACCAGCTCAACGTGCTGCCCGACGACCGCCTGCCCACCGCGGAGACCCGCAACTTCCCGCTCGGCCCCGGCGCGAAGGTCCAGGGGCCGAAGCTGGGCCTGTACCGGAGCAGCGTCGCGGACGCGGCCGCCAGTGCGGCCACCGCGGACCAGCGGCCCTGAGTCTGCCCGAAAGTGCAGGCGGATTGGGGCCCTCGGAGCGGCTCCCGGTAGCGTGAGCTGCGGTTTCGGCGGGACGCCGGGCCGGGCCGCGGTTCGGGGGAGTCAGAGTGGGCGTGGAGACCGACGAGTTCGCCGGGATGCTGAGGGCGTTGAAGGAACGCTCCGGCCACAGCTACGGCGTGCTCGCGGCCCGGTTGCACGTCAGCACCTCCACGCTGCACCGCTACTGCAATGGTGCGGCGGTCCCCGTCGAGTACGCGCCGGTGGAGCGGTTCGCCCGGGCCTGCGGGGCGGACGGCGGCGAACTCGTCGACCTGCACCGCCGCTGGATCGTGGCGGACGCGGCGCGGCGCCGAGAGGCGGGCGCGGCGACGCCGAAGCCCCGGCCGGAGCCGGAGCCCGCCCCGGTGTCGACGGCGGTGCCGCCGCCGGGCCCGGCGACCGCGAGCGGCCGACGGCGCCTCAGGGCGCTGGTCGGCACGGTGGTCGTGCTCGGCCTGGTCGCCGCCGTCTCGGCGTTCCTCCTGCGCGGCAGCGCCCAACCCGCGGCCGTCCCCTCCGCCACGCACGTGCTCCCCGGTTCCCCGCCCCCGAGCGCGGGACCCTCGAACACGCCGCCCCCGGGCGCCGCGCCGTCGGACCCGGGGACGCCGAGCGCCACGGCCACGGCGCCGGCCGACGACACCTCCGCCCCCTTCCACGTCAACGTCCTGACCGACAACTGGGGCAGCCCCTGCGACCAGTGGTTCCTGTCCCCGCGCGCCCCTGGCCGGGTGGCCGCGCCGCCGGACACCGCCGCGGACGTCGACAGCTGGGCGGCCGCCCACCAGGCCGTCCCCGGCGGGCACCTGCGCCTCCAGCTGACCGCCCAGGGATCCGGCGCCACACCGGTCGTCCTGCACGCCGTGTACGTCCAGGTCGTCAGCACCCGACCGGCGCCCAAGGGGAACGCCTACACCCCGGGCTCAGGGTGCGGCGGCGGCCTCACCCCGGCCTCCTTCGCGGTGGACCTCGACGCCCCGGCGCCCCGGGCCACCGCCGTGCCGGACCGGGAGGGCACCGGCGGGTCCACCCCCTCGAACTTCCCCTACCGCGTCTCCGCGACCGATCCGCAGGTCGTCAACATCGACGCCGGCACGGCCGCGCAGGACGTCTCCTGGTACCTCGACCTGGTCTGGAGCAGCGGCGACCGCCAGGGCCGGCTCCGCGTCGACGACCACGGCCGCCCCTTCCGCACCGTAGGCGTCCGCGGTGCGGACGCCTATTTCTACAACGGGAGGAGCTGGGAGCAGACCGAGCCCGACCTCTGACCCCCCCGTGCCGCGCCCGGGGGCCGGGCCTCCGGGTCAGAGCAGGGTGAGGACGTCCTGGTGCAGCTCGTCGAGGACGAAGCCGTTGTCCCACCGGACCCGGACCGTCACCCGCCGCCCCTGCCCCTGGTACGCGGCCCACTGCGGCTCCAGCTCGGCGATCTCCGCCGCCAGCCGCTCGCGGCTCGCCTCCGGCATGGTGTGCCCGTAGTCCTCGAAGAGCGCCTTGAGCCGCTGGTACTCGCGGACCTCCTGGCTCTGGGGGAGCTCCCCGTGCACCCGCTCGACGGTGCCCTCCAGCCCGGCCCCGAGCGTGAGGAACCCGACGACCGCCCCGGGCTCCCCGGCGAGCGCCTCACCGATCCCGAGGTCCTCGGCCAGCCGGACGCGGCGGCCCTCCTCCAGGGTGGTCATCCGTGCTCCGCCTCTCCGTCGATCGGTGCCGCTGCCCCAGCCGGCCTCGGAGGTCACGCTACCCGGCTCCCGGCGGCAGGGGTGACACGCGACCGGCGGGGCGGCACGGCCCGCGATCGATGAGCCGGGCTCATCGATCGATGAGGTCATCGATCTTGTTCGGCCCTTCCGCCGGCTGATGGGCTGATCGCATGACAAACGCGGAAGCCCTCGTACCACCGGCCGCTCCGGCCACCACCCCGCAGCGCTGGGCGCCGGTCCTCGCCGTCGCACTCGCCACCTTCACCGTGGTGTCCTCGGAGATGATGCCGGTCGGCCTGCTCACCGGGATGTCGCACAGCCTCGGGGTCAGCGACGGGGTCACCGGACTCTCCCTCACCATCACCGGCCTGATCGCCGCCGCCCTCGCCCCCTTCACCCCGAGGCTGGTCGCCGGGCGCGAGCGCAGGGCCGTCCTGGTGGCCTTCATGGTGCTGCTCGGCCTGGCGAACGCGCTGTCCGCCCTGGCGCCGAACTTCGCCGTCCTCGCGATCGGCCGGATCCTGCTCGGCGCGGCGATGGGCGTCGTCTGGGGCCTGGCCACGAGCCTCGGCCCGCGCCTCGCCGACGGCCCGCGGACCGCCCTCGCGATGACGCTGATCTTCTCCGGCGTCTCCATCGCCTCCGTGCTCGGCGTCCCGCTGGGGACCTACCTGGCCGCGCTGCTCGACTGGCGCTTCGCGTTCTGGACGCTCGCCGCCCTCGGTGCCGTCTGCGCCGCCGTCCTCGCCGCCGTGCTGCCCGCCCTGCCCGCGCCGACGGCGCACGAGGGCGAACGGCCGGTCGGGCCGGCCGCCGCCCTGCGCCACCGCGGCGTGGCCGTCGGCATCGCCGTCACCGCCTTCGTCGTGCTCGGCCACTTCGCCGGCTACACCTACGTCCGCCCCGTCCTCGAAGCGGACGCGGGCCTGAGCAGCGGCGTGATCGCCGCCTGCCTGCTGGTCTACGGGGTGGCGGGCGTCGCCGGGAACTTCACCCTCGGCCCGCTGTCCGGCCGCCACCCGAAGGCGGCCGTCACCGCCGCCCTCGGCGGTGTCACGCTGGCCGCCGTGCTGCTCCCGCACGCCACGGGCGGCGTTGTCACGGTGCTGCTCGTCCTCGTCCTCTGGGGCCTCGCGTACGGCGGGGTGTCGGTCTCCACCCAGGCCTGGGTGCGCACCGCAGCCCCGGCCGCGATCGAGGCCTCGGCGGCCGTCTGGGCGGGCGTGTTCAACGCGGGCATCGCGCTCGGCTCCCTGGCCGGCGGCCTGGTGGTGGACCGGGCCGGGAACCGCGCCGTCCTGCTCACCGCGGCGGGGCTGGCCGCCGCCGGGCTGCTGCTCGCCGTCCTGTCGCGGCCGCTCGACCGGCGGCCGGGCCGGTAGCCACGGCGCCGGCCCCCGACTCAGTCGAGCCGCCCGGCCAGCAGGCCGGTGAACCTTGCGGCCAGCGGGTGCGGCCGCCCCTCCCTCTGGACCACCTCCAGGGAGGTCGGCTCCAACTCGGGCACCGGCAGGTAGCGGATGTCCGGCCGTTGGACGTAGCCCGTGCTGCGCTCGCACAGCAGCAGACCCTGGCGGGTGCTGGCCACCATCGACAGGCCCTCCTGGAGGGTGGCCGCGCCCGCCGGGTAGGACAGCGCCCGCCCGCTCGGCGTCCGCCGGGGCGCGTTCACCTGCCGCCAGTACTCGGGGGCCGGGCCGCGCGGCTCGATCAGCGGCAGCCCGGCCAGCTCGTCGGCGCCCACCGCGCCCTCGGCCTCCGCGAGGCGCTGCGCGGAGTTGACCGCGAGGTACACCGGCTGCCGGGAGAACGTCATCAGCACCTCCAGCCCCGGTTCCCGGCACGGGGCGAGCACGATGGCCAGGTCCACCTCGCCCCGGGCGAGCCGGGAGAACGGGTCCGCCCACGGGAGTTCGACCAGCCGGGTGGTGCCCTCCGGCAGGCCCGCGATCACCCGGGCCACCGGCTCGTACACCGCGCACTGGAAGCCCAGCCGCAGCGGCCGGTCCGTGGCGGCCCGGGCGCGGGCGGCGTCGTAGCCCTCCCGGAGCCGCTCGAAGGCGGGCACCACCTGCTCGGCCAGGACCCGCCCCAGCTCGGTCAGCTCCACCCGCCGGCTGGTCCGTCGGAACACCGGGGCGCCGACCCGGTGCTCCAGACGCTTGATCAGCTGGGAGACCCGCCCCTGCGAGACACCGAGGCGCAGCGCCGTCCGCCCGAAGTGCAGCTGGTGGACGAGGACGGCGAAGCACTCCAGCTCCTGCAGCGGCAGTTCGGGCAGGGGCGGGGCCGGCGTCGGTGGTTCCACCTCGACAGCCTACGCCCGGACGGGCTCCCCGCCGCCGCGGGCCCGCCCCGGCTCACTCCCCCCAGGGGCAGGAGGCCGCGGCGCGCTCCAGCTCGGTCACGCCCTCGGCCCGGCGCTCCCGCAGGAGTTCGCCGCCGATGGAGTAGCGGGGCGACGCGGCGTCCGACCGGGCGGCCCGCTCCACGATCGCGTCCACGAGGGAGCGCACCATCGACAGGCGCGGATGGGCGGCGTGGATCCGCTTCTCCCAGGGGGAGACGACCTCGGCGTTGCGCCCGAAGTCGCTGCCCACGCCCTCCCGGGTGAGATGGCACAGCAGGCCGCGGCGCTCGGCGATCCCGGGTGAGGTGTGCAGGGCGATCGCCTCCCACACCCGGTCGACGTCCGGCTCGGGAACGCCGTGTCGCCGCAGCAGCTCCGCCGCCAGGTCCGCGCCCTCCACCTCGAAGCGGGCCGCGCCCGTCGCGAGCTCGCCGGTTCCCAGATCGTGCAGCACGGTCGCGGCGAACAGCAGGTCGCGGTCGTAGGCGGCGTCCCCCAGGCACCCCTCGTGGGCGGCGATGAGCTCGGCGAACAGGAAGCTGCGCACGCTGTGGTTGGCCACCGGGGGAGTCTCGGTGGCCCGGGCGGCGGCGAGGACGGCTTCGGCCAGGGGGCCGGTCGGCAGGTCGAGTGAGAAGTCCATGGACGCAGGCTACGAATCCTCCGCCGCCCCCGGACAGTGGCACGAGGGGCGGCTACCGCTAGGATCGTGCCATGTCGACCGAGGAGGAGCACCGGATCGCGGTGCTGGCGCTTCCGGGGGTGCTCCCGCTGGACCTGGGCATCCCGGTGCAGGCCTTCGGCCCGGACCCGCGCTACCGGGTCACCGTCTGCGCCGACCCGGCGGCCGGTCCGGTCCGCAGCGGCGGCTTCACCGTCACCGCGCCCGCCGGGCTGGAGGCGCTGCGGGAGGCGGACACCGTCGTCGTCCCCGGCTACGAGGAGCCGCAGGCCGCGCCGCCCGCCGCCGTGCTGTCGGCGATCCGCTCCGCGCACGACCGCGGGGCGCGGCTGGTGTCGATCTGCACCGGGGCGTTCGCGCTGGCCGCCGCCGGCCTGCTGGACGGGCGCCCGGCGACGACCCACTGGCGGGACGCCGCCGACCTTCAGCGCCGGTACCCCCGGGTCGACGTGCGCCCCAACCTGCTCTTCGTCGACGACGGTGACATCCTCACCTCGGCGGGGGTCACCGCCGGCATCGACCTGTGCCTGCACATCATCCGGCGCGACCACGGCGCCGCGGTGGCCAACAACCGGGCCCGGGCGCTCGTCGCCCCGCCCCAGCGGCCGGGTGACCAGGCGCAGTTCGTCGAGCGCTTCCGGCCCGTCGACCGCGGTGCGGAGCTCGCACCGGTCCGCGCCTGGATGCTCGGCAACCTCGCGGAGCGCCACAGCGTGGACGACCTGGCCCGCCGTGCGCACATGTCCCGCCGGACCTTCATCCGGCGCTTCCAGCAGGAGACGGACACCTCGCCGATGGCCTGGCTGACCGCCGCCCGCCTCGACTGGGCCCGCGAACTCCTGGAGACGACCGCCGCGCCCGTCGAGCAGATCGCCCGGCTCAGCGGCCTGGGCAGCCCCGCCGCCTTCCGGGCGGCCTTCCACCGCCACGTCGGCACGTCCCCGACGGACTACCGGACCGCCTTCCGCCGCTGACGCCGCCGCCCCGCGCCTCCCCGCCGGTGTCGAAGCTCGGCCATGATCGGAACGGCCGGTACTCGACTGTCCGCGGCCGCCACCGGGCCCCTAGCCTCACTGGTCTGAACCAGTCACGCGAAGGGACTCCAATCATGAACCGTCTCAGACGAGTTGGATCGATCCTCGGCGCCGCCACGGCGGCACTGGCCCTGTGCGCCGGACCTGCGGCCGCGGTCGGGCAGCCCGCGGCGCCGGCGGCGTCCGAGCCGGCGCCCGGCAGCACCCTCGCGGCGAGCCCGGCGGCGGGCGGGTCGGCCGGCTCGTTCGCCCGGAGCTACACGCTCACCAGCCTCAGCCCCGCGGCCGACGGCAGGTGCCTGGACGTCTGGGACTGGGGCAACGGGCCGTGGATCCAGATGTGGGGCTGTCACGGCGGCGCCAACCAGTCGTGGAACGTCTCGTACAACAGCGTCAGCCACGGCTACCAGATCCAGAGCAACGCCAGCGGCAAGTGCGTCGACGGCTTCCGGGGCCGGGGGCAGCAGGTCGTCCAGCTCCCGTGCGACAACAGCCCCTCACAGGCCTGGATCGTGCCCGCGAGCGCAGGCCGCTGGCGCTTCGTCAACCTCCAGTTCCCCGGCTCCTTCCCCTTCCCCGGCCAGACCGGCCAGTGCCTGGACATCTACGACTGGGGCCGCGGCGACGTGGTCCAGCTGTGGGACTGCGGGGGCCAGGGCAACCAGGAGTGGTGGTACAACTGATCCGCCCCGGGGCCTGAACACGGCCGTGGGGCGGGGCGGGCCCCCCCCCGCCCCCCGCCCCGCGGGGTTTAACCGGTGTGATGTCCCCCCCCGCAGAATGGCAGCCCGACCGCCCGGGCGGT